>NZ_JAXWCK010000014.1:0-28669 GCF_037349415.1 Anthropogastromicrobium sp. | reverse complement strand
ATGATGCTGCCAGAATCTAAGGAATCCCACGGTTTTAACCGTGGGAGTATGTCAAAGGTTCGTAGTCGAAGTGACAGTCTGTCTTTTCGTTAAGCTCATTATGGCATTTCTTTAAGATTTCAGCATTGAAGAATTTAAATTGATTGTATCTAGTTGCCTTACATTTTAACAGCTCTTTCAAATCATCCAATTTGATTTCCCATGATTTGCGAAAACGGTTATTTTCTAAGTAGAGGAATAAAACATAGCTGTATCGAGATTTTAACTCAATGACGTTTTTTAGACGATATCTGAGATAGCCCAAATCTTCAATATTGAAAATATATTCTCTCGCCGAGGGTGTACATGTAAGCGTAATTTTCCATAGTCCGTTGCCGTCTGGAACAGCTTCGGCTTCTTCGAATAAGGAAATTATCTTAAATCCATCTGGCTTTGTGGCATCTTCAATTTCCACAATTTGGAATAAATTGCGAAGTCGTTTATTAAGATCGTCCTTTAATATTCTGGTTACACATAGGACACGTTCGAGTTCTCCTTTTTCGATTATGACTGTTCTTTTTTCTGGATCATGACTATCAATTCTTGCCAAATATACATCAAGTAATTTTAATTCTGGTAAAGTTAGGTCGGTTTTCGCAAGCGACTGTAGAGGGCCTGATTTTTGGACGGTCAGCTTGTCGGGATTTCCTAGTCCGATTATATCTGAAGTTTCTGGTAGCTTTTTTCTCCTTGGCAGTTATCTGATTTCCCATTTCCTTTTTCTTTTATGGCACAACAATAGTACGAATATGTCAATATAAAAAACGTACCTTTCGTGAAAAACTATCGTACCTGTAGATATTAAAATCCTAGCATTGATGCTGTTTCTGGAATTCTTATAATCAAGAAAGTAATCAAGAAAATAATCAGGAAGGTAATCAAGCAATCAATCAAGAGAGCGTGAAGGGTGGGAGTTAATGGGTATGATAAAATATGAATTGTAAAGAGCACTGTATTTTCAATCAAAACGATGAGATAGTATGAAAAACAATCGTACCTTTCCATACTCTAAATCCAATATTTATGCGCTTCTCATAACATTTGTAATCAAGTTAAATTCAAGATACTTGACAGATTCCCTTTTACTTATAAGAATTTTTCTGTTTGAAACACTTGACATAAGTTAGAAAGTATGCTACCTTTAAAACACAGAATATATTCGAAATAAAGTTGATAATAATGCAAAATATCGAATTATTTGCACAAAAAACTGAAAATTATGTCGAAAATCAATTGACCATTTGCTATTTTCCTGACCAGAAAGGGGTGTTGTATGATGATGGCATGTTTGAGTATTGCGATTTTTCTGACTTTGTTTGCAGGTAATGTAAATGCGTTATCGGATTGGCAGGTGACGGTTCCAGAGAAAGAACATGTGGCTTCTTATCAGATTGTATGTGATGATTGGAAGATCCACTACGTTGTGAATGGTAATGAATATCAATATTGTTTGAAGCTCACACGGGGAAATCAGGGCGAATCAGAAAAAGCGTCAGAAGAAAAGACGTTTGTGGTGCTGTCAAATGATAAGGATCTTAGCTATCAGGCAGTGTGGAATTCTTTGATTTCTAGTCAATATCAGAATAACGATAAGGTATTTTATTGGTTGGGATATGATGAATAGTCTTATATGAACAAAGTCAAGAAAACCAAGGGATGCGAAAAGCCATGGGGACGAATATGTCCCCGTGGCTTTGTCTGTGTCTAAATGTTTTTTTAAAAGAAGTGAAATCTCCATTGTTATTAGATTCGACATGGTTTACAATAGAAAATATGCATATTAGGTCAGATGCAAAATGAAAAAGGAGGAGTTGGAAAATGATACGTTTATTTGAAGAACATCAGGTTCGAAGGACAACTGAGCTTTCTTCATCTTTGTGGGATTTTAGTCAGGTGACAGATGGAAAAAATACGCCGGTTGGAAAAGTAACGGTGCCGTCCTGTTGGGAAAGCTATCCTGGCTTTGAAGCTTACAGAGGACAGGGCTTGTATGAGCGTAACTTTGAGGCAGACGGTGATATGCGCATTGTCTTTAAGGGTGTCAGCCATACGGCAAAAGTTTTTGTGGATGACAAATTTGTTTGTGAGCATTACAATGCATTTACTCAGTTTGAGGCAGTGGCCAAAAATTTGCCGTCAGGTGTTCATAAGTTAAGTGTCTTGGTGGATAACTCTTTTTCTGAGGCATCAGCTCTTCATGTGGAAAATGATTACCAAAGCTATGGCGGTATTTCAAGGGGTGTGGTATTAGAAAAGCTTCCGAAACATTATATTAGACAGATGCATTTTACTCCTATTTATAAGGATGGTGGATGGTATGCAAGGATCAAGCTTGTGATTACATCACTTACTGAGGATAGGTGGGATGGAACTGTGAATGTCACGCTGAAAAATGGGGAGACAGAAGCCTTTTTGTGCAGCGAGACTTGTAGTATGAAAGAAAATGAAGACGAGCTTACGATTGAGACTGATGAGATTGCCTGCAAGGCTGTAAGTGCCTGGGCACCGGAGCATCCGACTCTCTATCAGGTAACGGCACGGCTTCAGGATGAGAGTGGCTGTGTGATTGATGATTTGACTGACCGTGTGGGCTTTCGTGAAGTCAGGACACAGGGTAAGGACATTCTCTTAAATGGAAAGAAGCTTCAAATTAAGGGCTTCTGCCGCCATGAGGATCATCCACAATTTGGCTGTGCGCTGCCGCTTTCTGCAATTATGCAGGACCTGCAACTTGCACGAGATATGGGAGCAAATTCAATTAGAACATCTCATTATCCAAATGATGAGCTGTTTCTTGATTTGTGTGATGGGCTTGGTATTCTTGTATGGGAGGAAAACCATGCAAGAGGCTTAAGTGAAGAGCAGATGAGAAATCCAAACTTCGAGCGCCAGTGTGAGACTTGTATTCGCGAGATGATAGCAGCTCACTATAATCATCCGTCTATTTATATCTGGGGTATTTTAAATGAGTGCGCAAGTGACACAGAGTATGGCAGAGAATGCTATAAGACACAGCTTGAACTGATTAAAAGTCTTGATGTGACGCGCCCGCGCTCATTCTCAAGCTGCCGCTTTAAGACTGACATATGCTTTGATCTTGTTGATGTAGTTTCCTATAATATTTATCCGAAATGGTATCATAATACACCAGTAGCAATGTATCTGGATGATTTGTATAAATGGGTTCAGACAACTGGCGGTGCTGGAAAGCCATTTTTGATTACTGAGGTTGGAGCAGGAGCGATCTACGGCTATCGCACACCGGCAAAGGTGAAGTGGTCTGAGGAATATCAGGTTTTGGCGCTTGAGGAGCAGCTTGGTGCGATTCTTTCTTATAAGGATTGTTCTGGTGTGTATATCTGGCAGTTTTGCGATGTGCGCGTAACAAACGATTGGTGGAATACGCGTCCGAGAACAATGAACAACAAGGGAATTGTGGACGAGTACAGAAGACCGAAGCTGTCCTATGAGACTGTAAAGCGTATTTTTGGATCTGTGGATACATATAGGAAATAAGCAGATTAGAAGTAGACTGAAAAATTTATAGAAATAGAACAATAGAGAGGAAGCATAATGGAAAAGCAGAAGAAGTTTTCACTGAAAAACTATCTGTATGAGTATAAATGGTGGTATGTGTTTGGCATAGCAATTTTGCTTTGTGTTGATCTGGCAAATATTTATATTCCGCAGTTTATTGGAGATATAATTGACGGACTGACAAATGAAACGTTGACAAAAGCCGGCATTCCAATGATGCTCATGAAGATATTGATTGCAGGACTGATTATGATGTTTGGCCGTTTTGGATGGCGCTACTGTATTTTTGGCGCATCCAGAAAGATTGAATATCGTCTTAGAAATGATATGTTTGGTCATTTGGAAACATTGTCAGCACGTTACTTTAATGAGCACAAAACAGGTGATCTGATGGCGCATTTTACAAATGATTTGGAGGCTGTGCGAGTGGCAGTAGGTATGGCTGTCATTACAACCTTTGATGCAGCAGTCATGTCTATTATGGTTATCATTAAAATGATCATATATGTTGATCTGCGTTTGACTGTGCTTGCATTTGTTCCAATGATTCTTGTTGCAATTGGATGTTATTTCTTTGGTGTTCAGATGAAAAAGCGACAGACTGCCAGACAGGAAGCCTTTTCATTTCTTTCAGATAAGGTTCAGGAGAGTATTTCTGGTATCCGTGTTTTAAAGGCCTTTGTTCAGGAGAAGAAGGATCTTGAGGAATTTCAGAAGGCAAATGAAAATAACATGGAAAAAAATCTTGCCGTTGTGAAGCTAAGAAGTTTGTTTGGACCTCTGCTTGATTTGATTACAGGAATCAGTCTTCTTTTGACATTGATCATTGGAGGAAAAATGGTAATTAATGGAACGGTATCAGTTGGTCAGTTTGTTGCATTCAACTCTTATATCGGTATGCTCGTATGGCCGATGATCGCCTGTGGTGACTGTATAAATACATTTAGCCAGGCATCAGCAGGCTATAAGCGTATCAAGGATATCTTCGATGAAAAGCCAGATATCATTGATAAGGTAAAAGAGAAGGATGGTGAGCATTTAACTGGTGATATAGAGCTGAAGAATCTGACCTTCCAGTATCCAGATGGCGATACACCTGTTTTAAAGAATGTGAGTGTTCACATTAAACCAGGCGAGATGTTAGCAGTACTTGGACGAACTGGAAGCGGAAAGTCTACGCTTGCAGATCTGCTTCTTCGTGTATATGACTGCGAAAAAGGAATGCTTTTGATGGATGGAAGACCTATTGATGAGATTCCGCTTCATGTGCTTCACCGTGATGTGGCTTATGTGCCTCAGGAAAATTTTATGTTTTCAGATACACTTGAGGAAAATATAGCATTTGGACTTGAAGATCGTATTTTCGATCATCCAAAGCTTCGCGATAATATTAAGGAAGCAGCTGAGGCGGCCTGCATTCACAGCAATATTATTGATTTCCCAGAAGGCTATCAGACACTTGTTGGAGAGCGTGGTGTAACGCTTTCAGGCGGTCAGAAGCAGCGAAGCTCTATTGCACGTGCGCTTCTTAAGAATGCCCCTGTATTGATTATGGATGACTCGCTGTCTGCTGTCGATACAGATACAGAGGAGCAGATTTTAGAGAATCTGATTCGTCTGCGCAAGGGAAAAACAACGATTATTATCGCACATCGTGTTTCTACGCTCCAAAAGGCTGATCATATCGCAGTATTGACTGAGGGTGAGATGACTGAGTATGGTACACATGATGAGTTAATCCGCGAGGGCGGCTTCTATGCAAAGATTTATGAGAAGCAGCAGCTTGAGCAGGAATTAAATGAGATGTAAGGGGGTGCAGCAAGATGAGTTCAATGACAGATGACAAATTGGAAAGTAATTATAAAGGAAATGCGCTGCTGCATCTTTTGTCTTATATGAAGCCGTATGCCGGATGGGTTATGCTTTGTCTGGTGCTTGTATTGGCACTTACGGGATTTGATTTGTATAGACCAACATTGATTGGAGATGCGATTGACAACTTCGAGACGCAGGGCGATTACAATGTAATTATTAATACAGCATGGAAATACGGTATTGTGCTTGTAGTAAGCTTTATTTTCAATATGGCACAGACCTGGATTTTGCAGAAGACTGGACAAAAGATCATTCTGACTGTAAGACGAGAGCTGTATATTCATATTCAAAGCTTAAGCAGCCGTTTCTTTGACCTGACGCCTGTTGGAAAGCTTGTAACAAGAGTGACAAATGATGTTGAAGCATTAAATGAGATGTATTCAGGCATTTTGGTGCGCTTATTTAGAAATATCGTAAAGATAATAGGACTGGCTGTTGTTATGATTGCGCTAGACAGAGGACTGGCACTTGTTTCATTTGTGCTTCTGCCTATTGTTATGATGCTTACAGTTGTTTTTCGTATTATTTCCAGAAAAATATATCGACTTGTACGCACAAAGCTTACAGATATCAATACATTTTTATCTGAGAATATTTCAGGAATGCGTGTAATTCAGATCTTTGGACGAGAGGAGCGAAAGTTCGAGGAGTTTAAGGATAAGGATTACAAGCTGTACCGCGCACATTACCGTGAGATGATGGTGTTTGCGATTTTTCGCCCACTAATCTATATTTTAAGTGTGTTGTCTTTAATGATAGTGCTTGGCATCGGAAGCAACGAGGTGTTAGATGGAGCAATTTCCATAGGAACTCTCTATATTTTCTCACAGTATATTCAGCAGTTCTTTGATCCGATTCAGGAGCTTGCCGAGCAGTTTTCAACACTGCAGTCATCAATAGCATCAGCAGAAAAGATCTTTACAATTCTCGCTGAGGAGCCACAGGTTAAGGAGGATGAAAATCCTATTGTACTGCCAAAGGTTCTCGGACGCATTGAGTTTGACCATGTATGGTTTGCATATGATGGAGAACATTATGTACTTCGTGATGTTTCCTTTGTAATTGAGCCTGGTGAGAAGGTGGCATTTGTTGGTGCAACAGGAGCTGGAAAATCGTCTATTTTAAATCTAATCGGACGTTATTATGATATCCAGAAGGGTAATATTTATATTGACGGTGTGGATATTAGAAAGCTTTCCAAGAAGCAGCTTCGAAGTGCGATTGGACAGATGCAGCAGGATGTATTTATATTCGAGGGAGATATTGAGTCAAATATTCGTCTGCACGATGATATCCCGTTTGAAGATGTGAGAGCTGCTGCTGAGTATGTTAATGCATCACATTTTATTGAAAAGCTTCCGCAAAAATATAAGGAGCCTGTTACAGAGCGCGGTGCAACTTTTTCAGCAGGAGAGAGACAGCTTCTTTCATTTGCAAGAACGCTTGCGCATAAGCCGGCAATTCTTGTAATGGATGAGGCAACAGCAAATATTGACACAGAGACTGAAATTTTAATTCAGGAAGCGCTTGAAAAGCTGATGAAGGGACGAACTACTATTATGGTAGCGCATCGTCTTTCAACAATTCAGCATGCTGACTGCATAATGGTTATGCATAAGGGAAAGATCAGAGAGCGCGGAACACATCAGGAACTTTTGGCACAGAACGGAATCTACAAAAAGCTTTATGAGCTGCAAATTCATCATGTGATATCATCATGATTGAAAATAAAAGGGAGCGTTAGTTAAGCGCGGAAAGGTGGATTATAAAGGTGAAGATTTATTGGGGAGATTTACATAACCATTGTGGAATAACATATGGTTTTGGAAGCTTGGAGAATGCAATACAAAGAGCGAGAGGACGGTTGGATTTTTGTGCGTTTACAGGACATGCTATGTGGCCTGACATTTATTCAAAAACACCGGAAACAGAGTTCCTTGTGAATTTTCATGAAGTTGGTTTTAAAAAATTGAGAGATCACTGGGAAGAGGTTCGCGACAAAGTTGCAAAAGCAAATTCTAAAGAGCTTGTTACATTTCAGGGCTATGAATTACATTCAGGAAAGTACGGGGATCATCATTTAGTATCTATAGATGATAATCTTCCATTGGTGTATAGAGATTCGCCAAAAGAGCTTGTGGAGGCATGTGGAAAAGACACTACCATTGCAATTCCTCATCATATAGCTTATACACCGTCTTATCGTGGAATTAACTGGGATTATTTTGACAGCAGTATTTCTCCTGTTGTTGAAGTTTATTCCAAACATGGATGTTCGATAAATGAAGACGCGGCTTATCCTTATTATCATGATATGGGACCGAGAGATACTCGCAACATGGTAGATGAAGGACTGCGCAGAGGATATCACTTTGGCTTTGTAGCATCTACAGATCATCATGCTGGTTTTCCAGGATCTTATGGAGACGGACTGGTGGCAGTTATTGCAGAAAAGAAAACAAGAGAAAGTATTTGGGAAGGCCTTAGAATGGGGCGTACTTATGCAGTAACGGGAGATAAAATTCTTTGTGATTTTCGTATTAACGATGCTTATCAGGGAAGTGTTATCAGCGCTCTGGTACGAAAGCTTCACGTTAATGTGCAGACACAGGCACCGCTTGATAAGATTGTAATTTACAAAAATGAGAAGCCGTACCATATTTTGAATGGAGAAAATTATTGGGAAGCTAATCAGAGCGGTCACTACAAAATCAGAGTTGAAATGGGCTGGGGAGATCAGACACTTTACCGCTGGAATGGAAAAATTAAAATTGAAGGCGGAAGCCTGACAGACATTGATACCTGTTTCCGTGGAAGAAATGTATTGTCACCTACACAGCGAGAGGCAAGCAAAATTGAGCAGATAAATGATATTGCCAGCCAGGCAGAGATGTTAAGTGAAAAAGAAATGCAGTTTACATGTGATACAGTGGGAAATCAGTCAACACTTCATCCATGCACTTCGGCAGTTATTGTAACAGTGGAGGGCGATCTGAATACGAAGGTAACTGTTCAAATGAATGAGCAAATTTATCAGGCTACAATCGGTGAACTTTTGCAGTATGGATATACAAGTCACATGAAGTATTATCATTCTCAGGCATTTAAGATTCATAAGGCATTACCAGAAAGCAGATATATATTTAACATTGATATGGAAGATCAGATTCCAGAAAAAGATGAGGATATTTATCGTGTAGAAGTTTCTCAGAAAAATGGACAGTGGGCATACAGTTCACCGATTTTTGTCAGAAACGTATAAGAGGGAAAATAACTAATAAGACGGGGAAATGGTATTCCTCGTCTTGTTAGTTTTAGATCAGATATTTATTACGAAGTGCATTTTCTTCGTCTTCTGTCAATCCAACAGCATTACGCAGAAAATTTTGAATTGAGCCATGATTTTCTTCAATTAGATTATAAAAATGTTGAAGATATTCAATGTGTGCAAGCCAGGTGTATTTTGTCATGTAAATAGCTATATCTGGTGGACAATCCGGTGGTAATATTTTCTGGATATTGATAATTTCTGCATCAGCTTCTTTCTGTTTGTAAAGATTAGTGGCAAGATAGTCAGCTTCAATATCCTTTTTAGGAATTTGCAGAACTTCACATAAAAGAACTGTGAGGATTCCGGTACGATCTTTTCCACCTGCGCAGTGCCACAAAACACCACCATTAGTTTGAAGTAGTGTTTGAAAAAAATTATGCATCTGGTGAAAGGTATATGGGACAGTTGCATAATCAGCATAGTAACCAGACATTTCATAAAAAAAGAATTTTGGATCTGTTGAAGTTTTTTCAATTGCATCTTTTTGAAGTTCTTCACGAGATTTTTTATCTTTAGCAATTCCAGCATTACGCTCAGGATTTAGAGGCATTGGAATATATTTAATACCTTCAATCTTTTGATCTGGCTGTTCAGTACGTTCTTCTAGATTTCGAAGATCAAGAATATAACGTACTCCAAGCTTTTTAAGCTTTTCCATATCAGCTTGAGTTGCATTGTGCAGATGATCACTGCGGAAAAGCAGGTTGCTTTTTATTTTTTTTCCCAAAACATTAGTCATGCCACCAAGATCACGTAAATTATTCATGCCTTTAAAATCAATATGTTTACTGAGCATTGTTTATTTCTCCTTAAAATTGGATTTTTATTCTAAATAGTATTTCTATTGATCTACATCTGTACTCATTGCTGCCTTTATACGGTTAGTTCCATTCCATTTTATTTTTCCAGGATTGGATTTCCGATATCCAGAAAAACTTCTGCTGGTGGAATATCTTTTGATTTCGACGTATCATATAAATAACGATCTGCCGTTCCTGTAATTGCACACCACAATGGTTTCTGAATAATTTCTCCGTCCATTTCAAACCGAATTTCTTTTATGCCACTTATATTTAATGTAAGCACACGACAATCGTGTGTACTTGTAAGTACTGGCGATTGATAAATTAGCTGATCATCCCCATAAATCTTTAGTACAATAGAAATTTCTTTCTCGTATCGATCCCACACAATATCTGTATGATTTACAATAATTGGCATCCACACATCTATATCAAAACCGATTGTCATTGTTATACGAGAATACATACCATTAAGTCGATATGCGATCACACTATTCCTAGGCATACTGATTCCATGCGGGTAGCGAATTGCATTAATTGAAATCGGCAATTTCCCGTACGCCATATTTGCCATATGATTTATGGTTGGAATGCCTTTTTCCGTTCCCTTAATCAAAATTGGCTTTAAATCTGATAGATAGAGCTCATTAAATGGTCGATTTACTAATGGATTTGGCAAAAGTACGTCCTTTTTTTCTGACTCAATTGCAGAAATTACACAGTCAACCGGTCTATCATTACCCAGAAAAGAAAATACATAACATTCAGCTGCCTCATCGTAATAGAATTTTACATCTGGGGTATTTGATGCCAGTTTTAAATTGACTTTTTCTTTTGCTTTTATCTGCATTTCAAACACAGAACCATTTACCGAATTTGCATGAATCATCACTGTTTCATTTGCATGAGAGAGCACTGCATACTGCCAAAGTTTAACAGAACCAGAAATGCGCTCAATCAATGGAAAATTCTCAATGGCATCCTTCACATTCAATCCGTACCACTGTGCCTGATCTGTATTTTCTCTGCTATTCATCAAAACAATGTTTTTTCCACTTCTTGTTAAATAGGCATTTCCTTCGAACCATTTAGGATACCATGTATTCAGAATGCGATTTGTATCCTCTGGTTTTTGAATTTCTTTTATATTCACTAAATGATACTGTGAAAATGAATTTTTTCGCTCACTTGCAAAAGGTAAATAAAAATAACGCAGCTGCTTTGGAAATAGCTCTTTTGCGTGAATAATTCCGTAAAGGTTCTGGAATGTTTTTCGGAACACACCGCCTTCCCAAGCGTCTCCCCAATCTTTTCCACATCCATCAACATCAATCACAGCATGAATCTGCTTTATTATTTCTTCCTTTTTAGGAATTAGATGATTTTGAATAATCGTTCTCAGCAATGATAATAGTGTAATCCCCTGTGGAGAATATTCATACTCGTCAGTTCCTCTCATCTGGATCAGCCATCCCTCGCCTTCCATCGAATAGTAGCATGCACCTAGTGATAATCCAGTTAACAACATTTGAGCAGAAAATACAGCTGGAATTTGTTGTTCATTTCCTTGCAGATATCCGTGATATTGCCCGATATCATCACAAAAACCAGCATCATTCCAATACCAGTTTTCAGCCTGGATACCAATATTTCCAGCAATACCATCTAACCATGCACCAAGAATAGCTCCATAACAAGAATATGAAGCATTTGCATGGTTCTGCTTGTATGAAAAAACTATATATTCTGAATATTCGCGCAGTACATCAGTAAATATAGGACGGCGAATAACTGCTGCAAGATCAATATCATTACGGTTTCCATCGGTGTGCAAAAATGGGATTCCATATTTTCCGCATAACATAACCACTCGTTTATAAATTCGGTTCAGCCAGTCATTTTCAGATCTTACCCCCATATAAATTTCTAGTCCAACCACTGCCTTTAAATTTTGGGCTGATGACAAAATTTTTTCTGCAATTGGCAAAGGCACAATCACATATTTCCTATTAATTACCTCTGCGTGTGAAAAAAAATGTGCTACCCACGGATATCCAAGCTTATCGAATGCCATATTTTTTTCAAACAAGTCCTCGGGTCCATTTGCCCAGCCAGCTCCCCCCATAATCGCTGTATATTCCCTCAATTCTTCTGGAAGTACATCATACTCTGCACCTGTTCTATGAATACTGTGATCAGCGATTGTGATAAATGGGTGTTCTCTTGTAATTTGTGTCTTTAATGGCGCTTTGGAATGAATATCATTTATGCAAATATGAATGATTTCGGTTGATGTTCCTAGATCTGACACTGCCTTTACATACCATTTTCCAGCTTTAAGCAATTCATCATCTTCAGGCAAATAATATACATTATCACAGACATCTTTTTGCAATACGTGTACAGTTTCTGCCTTTACAAAATCAGGATTTTCGGATGCAAATATTGTATATTCTTTTGCTCCTGGTTCTGCTTCAAATACATAATGAAGCGCAATATCCGTAATTTCCTGTTGATCTGTTGGTGCATACCATTTTAATATTCTCATTAATCAAACTCCTTTCTTGTAGTTAAATGTTATCATTTTAATAGCAATTCCATATTTCTTACTATTAAAATATCATGTTTTTTTGAATTGTCAATCGTATATTTTGCAATGTTTGTTATGTTTGACATATATTAACGAGAAAAACACTGAAAAAACCATGAAAAGTAACATTGCGCAAACTGCAAAAAAGCAGAGGATACAACGATATATTTAAAAAATGCGCAACATAAAGTGAAAAAGATGCTATAAATGCACAAATAAAACAAAAGAATTATGTATACAAAGCCAATAGAAATCTTCTTATAAAATGTGATATAAAAGAAGAAACAAAACGTGTTAAAATTCTAGAACAGGAGGATATGATATGAAATCAAAGAAAATGATTAGTTTGACATTGGCAGGGATGATGGTATTACCGATGGTGGCCTATGGCAGTGAGGATCCGCTGGCAAATTTGCCAGAAACTCTTGGACCAGAAAATCCGGTTGCAGCAACACCAGAAATGTATTCAAACATTGACTTATCAAAGAAAGTAAACGTAAATATGATTATGGTTGGAGATAAGCCTAATGATTGGGAAGATGTTAATGAGGCAATTAACGAATATCTTGAACCGTTTAATACAACTCTGTCTGCAACGTTTTTAAGTTGGTCTGATTATACAACGCTGTATCCGCTAGAGCTGCAGGGAGATGAGGCTGATATTATTTACACAGCAAATTGGTGTTTTCTTGGATCAGAGGCACAGAAGGGATCTTTTGTAGAACTGACAGATGATTTTATTCACGATTACATGCCATTAACGGAAAAGTATCAAGCAAAAGATAGTTATTCAGAGGTTTTGGTTGGTGGAAAGCTGTATTGCTTACCGCAGAATATGACAGAGGCATCCTCTAAATTTGTTGCGATTCGTAAGGATTTGGCAGACAAATATGATATTGGCGAAATGAAAACTTGGGATGAATATACAAATTACTTGACGACAATTGCTGAAAAAGAAACTCCAGAAAGCGGAATTTATGCTTATGCAGCATCTGGAGATAATAAAGAATTGTGGGATGTATATTATTCGAAGTATAGCTATTGGACGCTTGTTCAAGATGATTTTCTTCAGTACAAATATATGTTTGATGGAACTAATGCACCAAAGCCAGAAGATATTGAGTTTGTTTATACTGGAGAAATATTCCGCAATTTCTGCACTGAAATGAAGAAGCTTGCCGACGCAGGCTGCTGGAGTCGTGGAGCTCTTACGAACACAACAACAGATGATGAGTCTTTTGGCGCTTTGCAGGGTGCATCAACGGCATGGAATTCTTCTGTATTTACTTACATTAAGCAGGCAGAAGAAACTGACGGAGTTGAGTGTGCGGTGTATGACTTGTCTGAAGGAGCACCTACATCTGCTTCGTATGGAACAGGTGGAATGGCGCTAGGCTCTCTTTCTTCTAATAAAGAACGCGCAGCTATGATCTTGGATATTATGAAGATGGATACTACAGTAAATCGTTTAATTACACTTGGCATTGAAGGTGTTCATTATGAAATGATTGACGAAACTCATTATAATGAGCTGGAAAAATCAAAGGATTTTGCGATTTGGACATTAGCGGCATCTTGGGCAATCAAAAACTATAAGTTAGTAGAGTCAAGTATGGATCCAAGACAACAAGCTATCGAGGCGCAGATTGAGGCAGCAGGTGTTGTAAATCCAGTAAGAACCTTTGCATTTGATGATACAGAAGTTGCTGATTATGCAACAAATATTAAAAATATTTTGAAAGAATTCATCCCGAATTTGCAGCTTGGCATGATTGATGACGTTGATGCAGAAATTGATAAGATGATGGATCAGCTGAATGCAGCAGGACTCCAGGAGTATGAGGAAGCACTTAGAACACAGTATACTGAATGGTATAATGCACAGTGAAAATGTGTAGTAGTATAAAATAATAACTGCAAAATAATACAGCCAAGAAAGGGTAACGAAAATAGTTACCCTTTCTTATATAAAAGGATATTTTATAGAATAAAAAATAGCAAATTTTGCAGATGGTCGGATAGTATTGGCGCGTAAAGGTTGCGAAAGATAAGGAGGTTCACATGAAACAGAAAATTCCTAAAAATGCAAAAATACCTTTTATGAAAGTAATAAAGAAAAAATGGCGTTTGCTTGTAATGCTTTTTCCAGCAATGCTGTTTGTTTTTATT
This sequence comes from Anthropogastromicrobium sp., assembly GCF_037349415.1. Taxonomy (NCBI): domain Bacteria; kingdom Bacillati; phylum Bacillota; class Clostridia; order Lachnospirales; family Lachnospiraceae; genus Anthropogastromicrobium; species Anthropogastromicrobium sp. Next base: position 14,325 of record NZ_JAXWCK010000014.1, on the reverse strand, counting down.
TTTTCCTATATTCCTATGGCAGGAATTATATTGGCATTTAAAAAGTATCAGGTTGCTGGTGGTGTCTTTTTCTCGCCATGGAATGGTCTAAGAAATTTTAAGACGCTATTTTTAACTAATAAAATGTGGATTGCGACACGAAACACATTCATTTATAACTTAGCATTTATTTTTCTTGGCCTTATTTTTGAGATGGGAAGTGCAATTCTTTTGAATGAAGTTCTTTTTTCAAAATTCAAGAAAACAGTACAGTCTTTTATGTTCCTGCCGTATTTTATTAGCTGGGTTGTAGCTGGAGCGATTATGTACAACATCTTTAACTATGAAAAGGGTATTGTCAATGCAGTATTAAAGATGGCTGGTATGGCTCCGTTTGATCTTTACAATACGCCAGGTGCATGGCCGTTTGTTTTGATATTTTTAAAATTATGGAAACAGACTGGATATGGTTCAATTGTTTATTTGGCCGCGATTACTGGATTAGATCAGGAAATGTTTGAAGCAGCGTCGATTGATGGCGCAAATGCATGGAAGAAAATTCGATATTTGACAATTCCGTCTTTGACACCAACGGCGGTAATAATGGTTTTGATGGCAATTGGAAATATTTTTCGTGGAGATTTTGGATTGTTTTATCAGACAGTTAAAACAAGCTCAATTCTTCAATCAACCACAGACGTAATTGATACATATGTATTTCGTTTGTTGATTGATAGCAGTGATTATGGAACTTCAGCAGCCGCTGGTTTGTTCCAATCAGTTTTATGCTTTATTACGATTATGGCGTGCAATGGAATTGTTAAACATATTCAGCCGGATTACGCGCTGTATTAAGCGGTATGCAGGAGGAAAAAAGAATGAATGGAAATGTAATAAGTGTTGGAAAGCATAGGCATAAAAAGTGCGGAAAAGATGTAATTAGCGTAAATATTGTAGCCATTGTTTTGGTTGGTTTTTTTGCATTGTTGTGTTTGATTCCATTTTATTTAATTATTGTAGCTTCGTTTACAGATGAGACTTATCTTATTCGAAATGGTTATCCAATTTTTCCGCAGTTGCAAAGTTTATCAACTGCAGCGTATCAGTTATGTTTGAAAAATCCAGTAACAATTGTGCGAGCATATGGTGTTACAATTGCTACTACAGTCATAGGAACGTTTCTGTCAGTATTTTTGTCAACAATGACAGGTTATGTTCTTTCAAGACAGGATTTTCCATGGAGAGAAAAAGTTTCATTTTATTTCTTCTTTACGACTTTGTTTAATGGCGGATTAGTTCCGTGGTATCTGTTGATTACGCGATATCTAGGATTGAAAAATAATATTTTGGCATTAATTCTTCCTATGCTGTTTTCTGTATGGAACATGATTATTGCGAAAACTTTTATGAAAGGTATTCCTGCTTCAATTACTGAGTCTGGAACGATTGATGGAGCAACGGATTTTCGTATTTTCTTTAGTTTAATACTTCCGCTGAGTAAGCCACTGCTTGCAACATTGTCACTGTTTTCGGCAATTGCGTACTGGAATGATTGGTATAATTGCATGCTGTTCATTTCAAATGATAAGCTGTTTACTCTTCAGTATTACTTGCAGCGAATGTTGGGAAGTGCATCTGCAATGCGTATGGTTGCGGAAAAATCGGGAATGGCAATGGATTCGATTCCGTTGAGTAGTATGCAGATGGCAATGACAGTTATTGCAACTGGACCAATTATCTTGTTATATCCATTTATACAGAAATATTTTGTTAAGGGTTTGACAATTGGTGCAGTAAAGGGATAAAAATTGTGGCACTATAAAATTTAGATTTGTATATGGTAAGGAGAAAAAATAAAAGATAAAAAATAACAGCTGCTTCAAGTTTGTGATGAATGATCTCGAAATATATTATGAAGATAAGAGACATTAGAAAATTTGGAGTGGCTATTGTTATATTACAAAGATTTTTTGAGGAGGGACAAAATGCAGGTAATAGGAAGAAAACAATTTCAGACAAAAGCAGGAGTAATAGAAGGAATAGAGTTTGACACCTGCTATGAGCTAAGAGGTGTGCGCTATGCAACGGCACAGAGATGGACTGCTCCCCAGATGGTGAAGAATTGGGATGGTGTTTATGATGCGTCAGAATATGGAAAACGATGTTTTCAACATCACTGGACGATGGATGAATTTTATGGAAAAGAATTTTATACAGATTCGTCGTTTGAGGTTCCAGAATCGGAAGATTGCTTATTTATGACGATTACGATTCCGAAGGCGGAATTTCTTAAAACAGATGAAAAGAGATATCCAATAGCAATTTGGTATCATGGAGGCGGTTTTGTTAATGGTTGGGGAACAGAAGCAGAGTTTAGTGGCGAACCATACGCAAAGCGAGGAGTGATTTTAGTTCGTGTTAATGAACGTTTGAATATTTTTGGATCATTTTATCATGAAGAATTGGTTAAACGAGATGGAATATGTGGTAATTATCAGTTGATGGATCATATTGCAGCATTGGATTTTGTACGATATCTCGTAGACGATTTGGGTGGAGATTTAAATCGTATTTCGATTTTTGGACAATCGGCTGGAGGCATGGGTGTTGAGCAAATGATATGTTCACCATATATTAAAGGAAAAGTAAGTGGAGCCATTTTTCAAAGCGGATTTACATTTTGTATTGCGTCGCGCCCACAAGGAAGCATGCAAGTCGCAATTTTGGCTTCACAAGAATATTTGAAGGCAAAAAAATTAACATTTGAAGAGATAGAGCAAATGCCGGCAGAACGGTTGTATGCATTATCAGATGAGTATTTGGAGTTTTTGGAGCGATATGGAGTTGGATATAGTGCCGTGATAGACGGTGATTATATGAGAGAAACTTGTGAGGATGCTATCTTAAATGGAAGAATTCCCAATATTCCATATTTACTTGGCTGCTGCAGTGGAGATGGAAGAATGAGTGATGGAGAACCGCAAGACGGACCGTTTTATCAGTCTATGGTATTGTTTTGCAAAGTATTGCAGAGTCAAGGTAAAAGAGGATATTTGTACTTGTTTGATCGAAATATGCCAGGTGATGATGCTGGAGCATTTCACGCAGCTGATTTATGGTATGTGTTTGGCACGCTGAAACATTCATGGCGACCATTTGATCGAAAGGATGAAGAACTTTCAGAGCGAATGATTGATGCTTGGGCAGAATTTTTCAAAACAGGTAAACCAGATCATGAAAATTGGCCGGCATATACAAATGAAATGACGTTTACAAAAAAATGGAATGTAGAGTGAACATAGAAAGGGAAAGATTATGATTCAATCAGTTAAGATTGGAAAAAAACAGACTAATCAAGGTGCTATGAATTTTTCAAATTTGTTAGATGCCCCAGCAGGAAAACATGGATTTATCCGTGCAGAGAAAGGTCATTTGTATTTTGAGGACGGGGTACGAGGAAAATTTATAGGATTTAATATGCCAACGCGAGCGAGTATGCCAGATCATGAAACGGCAGAAATTTTGAGTGCTAGGCTTGCGTCAATGGGAGTGAATGTTATACGATTACATGCAATTGATGCGTTAATAGATGAAGATGGATGGAGCTGTCGTCCAGGATATTCGATTATTGATTATGATAAGGGAAACTCTAGAATGCTAAATTCAGCAGGATTAGAGCGATTAGACTATTGGTTTTATCAATTGAAAAACCGAGGAATTTATCTACATCTAGATCTTCTGGTTGCACGAGTGTTTCAGGATGGAGATGGATTAGATTATCCAGGAGGTTCAGTATGGTTAAAATTTGTGAGTCATGTAAATCGTCGTTTGATTGAACTACAAAAGGAGTACGCAAAACAATTATTAGAGCATGTGAATCAATATACTGGACTTGCTTATAAGGATGATTCAGCAATTATGACGATACAGATCGCAAATGAAGATTCTGCCTTCTTTACATTTAAAGAAATAACGCCAGAAAATTCAAGATATCCATATGTGGATGAGATAAAGCATCGTTTTAATTATTTTTTGAAGGCAAAATATGGATCAGAAGAACAGCTAAAAGCGGCATGGACATTTGAGGATCAAAGTGGGTTGAGTGAGAATGAAAACCTGGAATTAGGATCTGTTAAAATACCACACATTGGTATTTTAACGCAGGCGTTTTGTGAGCCAATGCAAAAATGGGAAGGAATTCAGTGTCCTGCCAGATATGCAGATTTTACAGAATTTTTGGCAGATATAAATCGCAGCTATTACCGGGAGATGATTGATTTTCTTAGAGGAATTGGCGTGAAAGTTCCAATAAACACCAGCAATATGTCTGTTGGAGCTGCAGATATTGAATCTTCTATGGATGCAGATGTGATGGAGAATAATGCGTATTTTAATCATCCGTGTTCTGGACCAGACCAAAAGCATTATACGTATGCAGCACATATGCGAGAATATGTATCAACGGATCCAAGAAAAGCGAGCTTTCCAGAAATGGAGCCAAGAAGTAATATTTTGACACAAATCATGCCAACAAAGATTGAAGGAAAACCGTTTGTTATGACAGAATGGAATGAGTATGGAGAGTACCCATTCCATGCAGCGGCATATATTTCCACAGCGGTATATGCTTGTTTTCAAGATCTTGATGGTTTGATCATTTACACATATCATACAACTGATGATATAAATAAAGATAATGAGGATGAGATTAAAGATGTAATGGATACGTTTAATGATCCATCATTAATTCTTACTTTTGGAACGATGGCATCTATTTTTCAGAAAGGATTGGCAAAGAAGGCTGAACATAAAATTGATGTTGTATACACAAGAAATGATTTGACTGTGTTTCCAAGAACACATAGAATGCCATTTTCCTATTTACCGTTTGTAACAGGAACTCAATGTGTTTATTTGAATCATACTGAGCAGTATGAAGGAAACGCGGATGCAGCTATAGATGCCGGATTTACATCTTCTTATGATTTGTCTGGAGCTAAGCATGGCATTTTGTATGCTCATACACCATATCGCAATGCATATCGGAAAGATTATATGGGTGAGAGATTATTTGATCAGCATACAGATACAAATGAGATTTTGATTGCACCAAATGTGACGTTGGGAGATAAGTTTTTGAAAACAAAAACAATGAGCAGCATTCAAAATGACTTGGATTTTACAGGTTTTGCTAATTATGCAGATGAAGCATTGAAACGCTGGGGAATTTTGAAAAAAATCAGGGAATTGATGAAAAAAACGCATTGATTTCTGATACTGGAGAGATTCGTTTTTCACCAGATGAGTCGTGTTTTTCTTTTATAGGTGAGAATTGTGCTTTTTTTGCAGGAAAACCATCAGAAGTATTAATGAAAAGTAATACAAAAATTCAAGAAATTAAATCTAGTGGATGCAGGCTGACAGAACAATTTAGTTTTGCTGTAAAAAATGATCGTATTGCGATATCTTTACTTACACTTGATGGAAAAAATTTGAAAGAATCAGGACATTTATTAATTTCTGCGATTGGTCGTTCTGGGATGGATGGAGCTGTTTATGAAAAAATGCCAGATAGCCCAGAATATTCTGAAACAGATGTAACGCGAATTTCTAAAGAAGGAAAATTATATTTGGAGACATTAGAAGGAACGTTGTATGTGGAAGGAGAAGGCATAGTGAGTATGTACGCTCTTGACGTATACGGAAGCAGAATTCGAAAGTATGAAGTGAAGTCAGAGGGCACAAGAAAAATAATTGTGCTAGATGGAGATTCATACGGAAATTTCGAGTTGATAATAGCTAAAGAATAAAATATATAAATATTCTTTACTTTAAACTGTAAAAGTTTAAATCAGCAGTTGACGTAACGTGCAGTATGGCTTATAATAAATCTATCTGTTGAGGTCGGGGGCAAGGCTTTTGCCCTCGATTGTCGTCATAGAGGGAATTTATTATAAGAAAGGGAAATGTTATGAAAAATCGAGAACGGCTTGGAAGCCGACTTGGCTTTATCATGCTGTCGGCTGGCTGTGCAATTGGCTGTGGCAATGTGTGGAAGTTTCCGTGGATGTGCGGACAAAATGGAGGCGGAGGTTTTATGCTGGTATATCTGGCGTGCCTTGTTTTATTAGGTCTTCCGGCAATTGTTATGGAGTTTGCAATAGGACGAGCATCGCAGGCAAGTCCAGTTTTTATGTATCGAAAGCTGGAAAAACCAGGCCACAAATGGGGAATCTTTGGCATTGTATGTCTGATTGGAAATATTGCACTGATGGCATTTTATACTGTTGTTACTGGATGGATTATCTATTATTTCGTTAAGTTCTTAACCGGACAAAATGATAGTTTTGGTTTTGAGGCTATGATAACTAATCCAGGTGTAAATGTTACATTCTTACTGGTTACAGTAGTTGCTGCATTCGCAATTTTAAGCTTTAATCTGCAGGGCGGTTTGGAGCGTGTAACAAAGTACATGATGGTATCACTCTTGATTTTAATGATGGTACTTGCTATTCATGGTCTGACACTTTCAGGAGCAAAGGAAGGCTTAAAGTTCTATTTGGTTCCTGATTTTTCAAAAATTGATGGTTCAGTAGTCGTTAGTGCTATGAATCAGGCATTTTTCACGCTGTCAACAGGAATGGGCGGTATGGCAATATTTGGAAGCTATATCGGAAAGGATCGTTCTTTGATGGGCGAGTCTGTTCATGTAATTGTACTTGATACATTTGTAGCAGTTATCGCTGGTGTTATCATGTTCTGCGCATGCTTTACTTATGGACTTGAAGTTAATGCAGGACCAAGCCTTCTGTTTGATACAATGGCAACAGTATTTTCTCATATGCCTGGAGGACGCTGGTGGGGTGCGTTGTTCTTCTTGTTTATGGTATTTGCAGCGATGTCTACCGTGCTTGGTGTTTGCGAAAATATTCTTGCAATGGTTCGCGAGCTTACCGGATGGTCACGTCCAAAAGGATGCGTTGTCTGCGCTGCAGGAATCTTTGTACTTGCATTGACAACAGCACTTGGATACAGCGTAATTAAATTCCAGCCATTTGCAGAGGGAACAGCATGGCTTGATTTATGGGATTTTATTGTATCTAACAATATCCTTCCGCTTGGATCGCTTGTACTGGCACTGTTTTGCTGCAACAAGTTTGGATGGGGCTGGGATAAGTTTGTGGAAGAGGCTAATACAGGAAAGGGACTTAAGATAAAGTCATGGATGAAGCCAATCTTCAAATATTTTGTTCCGGCAGCAATTTTGTTTATCTATATTTATGGAATGATTAATTTCCAGTGGAAATAAAAACAACACCTCGCATCGTATTTAATAGTACGGTGCGAGGTGCTTTTTGTATGAGTAAGACGAAAAAGAAGAGTTTGCTAAGCTACAGTTAATACATACTTTGCAGTGTTTTGGGCAGCATCTTTTCCAACTTCATTATATCCGGCCTGATAATAATGGAAAGAATCCTTCATCAGTCCTCGTGCTTTCATTGTTTCAAACAGGCGGCTTACGACTGTGATATCTTTTCTGTGTTCTGCAAATGAATACTGGGCATTTCTAATCTCATCGTAGCAGATATCATCAGCTGTTCCATTATAAGCGCCAATTCCAATTAAAAAACAATGTTCAATTCCGACAGCCTTTAGCTTTTCATACATTTGCATAAATTGTTTTGTATATTCGTCAGCACTTGTATGGTGATCTCCGTCAGATTCTCCCTGACACCAAAGAAGATACTGATGGCGAAGGGTAATATTATGCTGTTCGCAGAATGTTTGCGCGCTTTTTAAACGTATTATTGTATCTGTAAGATAGTCATCGTGATCCTGCCAGTTTGCGATGACAGAGCCGCCCTTGCTTGATGACAGGCCAAGAACTGGAACACCAGTATTTTGAAAATAGGTATTTATAAAAGAAGTGACAAGTGAGCCAGTCTTCATACCTGGCTCAAAAATACCAGTGGGATTATTTTCCAGAGCACCAAAAGGCTCTGCGATTGGATAAAGTCTGGTTGGATCAGAGATTGCGCGAAATTCAACACCAGCACCAGAAATTAAGTCAGGTGCACCTTCTGGAAATTGTGTACAGGCAATGCCGCGGCCAGCCATATTGGACTGTCCGGCGAATAAAAATAAATCATATGTTGTCATAAGTCCACCTTCTGTTATAGTATTTTTCAAGTGGAGTATAGCACTGAAAGTGCTGATACACAAGTGCAAAAAAATTGTGAAAGTCATTCACCTTCGGGTTAGATTTAATTTGGATGTGAATGGGGTTAAGAATAGTTACAAAGGATCTAAAGTGTGGTACTATAAGAGTGGTTTTGAGGATTTCACTTTAGAAAGGAAATATTATGCATACAAAGGAATCATTAAAAAAGCAGCTTGCAGCGATGGGACTTACAGGGGAAGAAACAATTTTAATTCATTCTTCTATGAAGGCAATCGGTGAAACACAAAAAGGAGCCGATACGGTGTTAGATGCTTTGATGGAGTTTTTTGAAAAGGGTTTATTGCTTCTTCCGACACATACATGGAAGACGATAAATGCGGAGAATCCTGTTTTTGATGTGGATAATGAACCGGCATGTGTTGGGATTTTATCTAATTTATTTTTGAAACGTCCTGGTGTGATTCGCTCATTGCATCCGACTCACAGTATGGCAGGCTACGGAAAAGATGCTGCGTCATATTTGGCTGGGGAAGAAATGCGCAATACACCGTGTACACCAGGCGGCTGTTATGATCGTTTAAAGGATGTCGGAGGCAAAATTCTCTTAGTTGGGGTTGGTCATGAGCGAAATACATACATCCATAGTGTAGAGGAAGTGCTCAATGTGCCAAATAGACTGTCTGACATGCCAGTTCTTATGAAAATCGTGCAGCATGGAAAAAAGCCAGTTTCTGTCTATATGAGAAAGCACTATAACTCACAGCAGCCACATATTTCTGAGGATTTTGTTAAGCTTAATCGTGCATTTGATGAATGTGGAGCAGCAGTACATACTGTATTTGGATCAGCAGAGTGTATTTTGTGCGATGCAAGACATATTTTTGAAGTGACTCGCCATGTGATAGCACCTGATCCAGAGTGTCTGGTGACGGGAGGAGAAATTGCACCTGAAAGATGGCAGGAGCTTATTAGATAAAAGATACGATAGAAAGCAGGTAAGATATGACAAAGATATTTGCACATAGAGGCGCAAGTGCATATGCGCCGGAAAATACAATGGAGGCCTTTGAGTTAGCGGCAAAGCAGGGCGCAGACGGCATTGAGTTAGATGTTCATGTGACAAAGGATGGCGAAGTTGTGGTGACACATGATGAAAAGATTGATCGTGTCAGCAACGGAAGCGGTTTTATTAAGGACATGACGCTGCGCGAATTAAAGCGTCTGTCTTTTCATAATCACATGGAGTCTTATGTGGGAGCAGGTATTCCGACGCTTCGCGAGGTTCTCGAATATGTCAGTACAACAAATATGGATGTAAATATAGAGTTAAAGACTGGAATTTACTGGTATCCGCAGATTGAAGAAAAGACAGCTTTTATTGTCCAGGAAACGGGAATGCATGACAGAGTGATTTATTCTTCCTTTAATCATCACAGTATTGCAAAGATTAAGGAAATTGACAGTACAGCAGAGACCGCATGGCTGTTTTCTGATGTAATTTTAAATGTTGAGCAGTATGCAAAGGCAAATGGTGTGGAGGGTCTTCATCCAGCTGTCTACCATATGTATATGTCTGATTTCATGAAAAGATGGAACGAGAGCGGCGAGAAGGTGCGCGTATGGACTGTAAATAATGAAAAGGATATGAAAAATTTTATTCAGCATGATTTAGAGGCAGTTATCACTAATTATCCTGATGTCGCATTACGAGTAAGAAGAGAGGTAACAGGATGTTAAGCAACAAAAAGCTTTTTTTATTTGATATTGACGGAACAGTGTGTCAGGGTGAGCGCTTGATCGACGGCACAATGCAGTTCCTTGAGGATATCCGTCAAAGCGGAGGTCAGTTTGTCTTTATAACAAACAATTCCACAAAGAGCATTCAGGACTATATTCTGAAGTTTCAGAAGCTCGGAATTAAGACCGATTACAGCAATTTTATCACAGCATCCTATGCAACAATTCATTATTTAAAGAAAAATTATTATGATAAGCTAATCTATGTAATGGGAACAAAATCATTGATCAGGGAGTTGAAAAAGAGCGGCATTCGTGTGACAACTGACTGTGAGGATCCAGAGATTGCATGTGTGCTTGTCGCATACGACAATGAGCTGACTTATGAAAAGCTGACAGATACATGCAAGATTCTTTCCACGAGAGATGTAGGCTATGTAGCAACAAATCCAGATCTGGTGTGTCCGATTGAGTTTGGATTTGTGCCAGACTGCGGCGCGATGTGTCAGATGATTGAACATGCCGTAAAGAAAAAGCCGTATTTTATCGGAAAGCCAGAGCCAGGAATGGTTGATATGTCTGTTACGCAGAATCATTTTACAAAGGATGAAACATTAGTAATTGGAGATCGTTTATATACCGACATTTTATCTGGCATCAATGCAGGTATTGAGACAGCGCTTGTACTTACAGGAGAGGCGACAAGAAAAGATGCCGAAGAAAGCAGCTACAAGCCAGACTATATTTTTCCGACAGTGCGTGAACTTCACGAAGCGTGGAAGTGACCATGGTGACAGGGGCGGTGGCTCACAATGTGTCCCTACTGGCTCAATATGTGTCCCCTGTAAAAAAGTCTGAAAGTTCAAGAAAAGAGCTTTCAGGCTTTTTTTGTGTTTTTACTAGAATGCAGTCGAGTAGGGAAAAGAACAAAAGTTTGCAAACTTGATCCACCAAGGACACTAATCTGGCCACCGTGCCTGTCACCAATGGTACCATTGGAAAAGAATACCGGGGCATCAGGTGAGCCGACCGTGGCAAACACTCATACAGTGCAGTCACTTGAGATTGGTTATGACAGTTATAATCGCGTAAATCGACTGGTGCAGAGTCTGGAGGGATCAAAGACAAAGACTGGACTGGTGTATGGAGATGCATCAAAGACACAGCGACCGGGATTATCTTATGGACTTACTGTCGATGGAACACAGAGACAAAGTTTAGCTTATGATGCGATGGCACGATGCACAAAGGAAACCGTGACACTTCCGGGTGGACAGAAGCGAGAAAACTGCTTTACTTATGGAACCCTTCGTCATCTGACCGATACGGACAGTCTTCTTTCTGCGATGTCAAATGGAACCGAGAGCTGGAGCTATGAGTATGACAATGTGGGAAATATCACAAAGATTACATCCGGTACGAAGGTCATCACATATCAGTATGATGAACTCAATCAGCTGATTCGTGAAAACAATGGTGTACTTGGAATTACGGTGCTTTATGCCTACGATGCAGGCGGCAACATGACTTCCCGAAAGACATATGCCTATACAGAGGGAGCGGTTTCAACGGTACAGACACAGGATCTTTTTACCTATCGCACCGATGGCTGGAGGGATCAGCTGGTATCATGGAATGGCTACCGTTATGCCTATGATGATGGTGGAAATCCGACCTTATTACGAGGCGTTCCATTAACCTGGGGAGAAGGCCGCCGATTAAAGAAGGTAAGTCTGTCATGGGGAACTGTAGACTTTGCCTACGACAGCGATGGAAAGCGTGTCAGAAAGACAAGCGGTAATATAGAAACGAAGTATTATTACAATGGAAGTACACTGAGCGGTCTGGTGAAAACCACAGCCGGAAGCACAGGTACTACTAAGACTACGGTACAGTTTGTGTACGATGCCGAAGGCAAGCCATTCCTGCTTCGATTCAATGGAAAGACAGACTATTTCTATCTGTATAATGGTCTTGGAGATATCACCGGTCTGGTTGACAGCAGTAATAAAGTAGTGGTAAGATACCAGTATAACAGCTGGGGCAAGGTTACTTCGACACAGGATACCAGTGGAGTTTCTCTTGCAACGCTGAATCCATTTTGCTACCGAAAGTATGTCTATGATCCAGAGACTGGACTGTACTGTCTGGGAAGCAGATATTACGATCCGGAAGTTGGAAGATTTGTGAATGCGGATGATTTTGAGACACTGACCTACCAGATGGATAGTGTGCAGGGAAAGAATCTGTATCAGTACTGCTTTAATAATCCGGTTAACATGGGAGATGAAGAAGGTGGCTGGCCAAAGTGGGTAACAGGAATAAATTGGTTGGCAACTGGAGTAACAGCAGTATGTATTGGAATATCTGTATTAACTTGTGGAGTCGCAAGTCCTGTAATGATGGCAGTTGCAACAACAACAGTAGTAGCAGGAACTGCAACTGCTGTAAATGGGGCAGCTGAAATTCAAGAATCAGTTACTTCAAAAAATTTTGTAAAAGATAAAATTTTTAAAGGAAATGAAAAAGCATATAATGTATATGCAAACACGACGGCAATCGTAGCTGAGCTAGGAAGTTCAGTGAGTGGAGCTTGGTTAGTTAAAAATAAACCAAGAATTAAAGCTTACAATAATATTGAAAATTACAAGTACACTAAAACAATATCAGATGCTAAACATATGAAGCGCAAATATAATAATTCTGTATTAATGCAGAAACAAATTATTAAATATGGAAAAATGGCAGAAGATGAGTTTGGAAATGGATATGTATTTTCTGCAAAGGGCTATGTAAATGGAAAAGAAAGACTTTGGCGTTTGGGCGTTAATGTTTTGGAAGAGACAGTATGGCATTTTGGTCATGGATTTTAAATAAATTATTCGAAATTAAATTTGCTTGGGGAAGATATTATTCCCCTAAGCAGATGAAAAAATTCTTCCACTGTATTTTGCAGTATGTTAGTCTTCCAAGTTGTTTTATGACATAGTGAAAAATGTTAAGGTGCCTTAAGCATTTTTGTGCCGCCAATTGAAGATGGCAGAAAGGAGATTAAATGAGAGTTATTTATAAATTGAATGATGATATATGTGTAGGAAAAACATATATAGAAAATGATACATCGGTGTTATTTGATTCTGAAGCATTGAGAACAGAAGAATTAGGTTTTACTTTGTCACTGGGAGATAATTTGCGGTTTATGATAGAGGTATCATATAAAACAGGACGACTTTTCTGTATGACTTGTTTTTTGCAAGGTATGAAGACAAAGCGCATACAAGTGGAAAATATTAAATCTCATAGAGGACAAGTTTTCTTGAAAGATGAAGATAGAACAAAATATTCTGGCTGTATTTATAAACCATATAAAGAAGTCTGTTATTATGATGAACAGAAAAGTATTATATGTTATGGTGATTATTATTCTGAGTATTGTTTAATAGAAATTGCAACAGATACATATGTTGGAATACGTGATAATTATATTGTTGTAATTATTTTAAGAATATTGGGAATAAAGGAAAAAATACAGGTTAAAAATAATTGCTTAATGGGCTGTTTGAGGTAATGTAGAGGCATTAAGGGGGTGCGGACGCTTTCTTGTACCTGTCCCCAGAGCAAATGCAGGGTCAGGAACCGGCAACAAAAAATAAAGATAATTAAAATTTTATAAAAGTTTAATTATGAAAAATTTATGGTACCTGACCCCAATGTGCTCCCGTTCCATTTATTTGTGTCTGGAGAAAAGCGAAAGGAATGCTACAGTATATGAGTAAATTAAAAATAGTTTTTCTTATAATATACAATATTTTTTTGATGAATGGAGGATTAGCGCTGTTACTGACGAAATATCGTATACTTACAGAATTGCCATTATTCATATTTTTAATAATACAATATCGACATAAAATAAAAAAAAATATCGCTCGTTCAGAATTAAAATATGTATTACTACGATTGATTTTAATTGCGATAGTAGGTGGGAGATGTGTTGAAGACATAGGACTGTTATTGGAAAGGCGAACAATAGCAACTATTATTGTGATGGTAATTATATTTATTGTTTATAAAAAATGGTTAACATCTGATCTTGATCGAATCAAAGAAATTCCGCATATTAAATACCTGTATGGAGTACTAGGAATTGATATCGTGGCAAGTTTATTTGAAATAAATATGGAAATTACAGGCATCATCATGTTGGTGCTTAGCTTACTTTTTATGCTAGCAATAGCGAGGGATAGCACAATAAAAATAATAAAAAGACGAATTGCATGGGTATTGTGTTGCTGGTGCGGTATTCTAACAGTAATTGTAATCATAGTAAATGTACTAATTTAAATTTATGATGCATAAAATCCACTAGGCAAAAGGGGGGTGCGGACGCTTTCTTGGACCTGAATTAAGCAATTCCAAGACTGCGTCTA
>NZ_JAXWCK010000013.1:0-6151 GCF_037349415.1 Anthropogastromicrobium sp. | reverse complement strand
ATTATGATAAACAGGGACTTTTTCCGAACATGGAACGGGTATCCGGCATCCGCAAGTTTAGTGAGGCGGAGATTGAAGCGCTCCGGGTCATTGAATGTCTGAAAAAGGCTGGCATGGAGATCAAGGACATTCGGCAGTTCATGGATTGGTGCGTAGAAGGACCGGCCACCTACCCACAGCGAAAGGCAATGTTTGAGGCGCAACGGGTGCACATGGAAGCGGAGCTTGAGCATATGAACCGGACGCTAGATATGCTGAAATTCAAATGCTGGTACTATGAGCAGGCAATCAAAGACGGCAGTGAGGATAGACTAAAGTCACTGATTCCTGATCGCTTGCCGGAGGAAATCCGAAAAGCATATGAAAATGCGCATCGCTAAATTCAAGGGAAAAAAAGTGCCTGTCCCCGGCAAAAACTGCAGCGGGGAGGAGTTATGCTGCTAAAGAGACCTCGCCGCAGCATATTTGAAAAAAACGGCATATTTTGCAAAAAAGTAATTTATAAAAAAATAGGGATTGCATTTTAGAAAAAAAGAATTATAATGATAATATCATTTAAGCAAGCAAAGGTGTTTGTAAAGCATTTTTGCCTATTTTTTTGCGCTTCAACACTAGAGCGTGTTTGAAAAATCATTCCCGCAATCTGCACGCTTGAATTTGCGGTATCTTTTGCCCAAATTTGGTTGTCATAGCCCACTACGATGCTCTCATCTGTGCAAAATCTTCCACAAATTGTGACGCACATCTTGCAAAAGTCTTTTTCAAACATGCTCTAGGCATTTGCTGTTTTTTTGAGAAAATGGAGGAAAAGAGAATGAAAACATTAGGATATTATAATGGAAAATTTGGCGAGCTGGACGAGATGAGCATTCCAATGAATGACAGAGTATGCTGGTTCGGAGATGGGGTTTATGACGCAGGGCTGTCAAGAAACTATAAAATTTTTGCATTGAATGAACATATCGATCGTTTATTCAACAGCGCCGGACTTCTGGATATCAAAGTGCCTGTGACAAAAGCAGAACTGGCGGACTTGCTCCAGGAAATGGTAAACAAAATGGATACCGGAAATCTGTTTGTTTATTATCAGGTAACAAGAGGTACCGGCATGCGTAACCATGTATTCCCGGAAGGAAAGGCAAATTTGTGGATTATGTTAAAGCCGGCAGAAGTCGCGGATGGGACGAAGCCAATTAAGCTGATTACAGCAGAGGATACGCGATTTTTCCATTGCAACATCAAGACGTTGAATCTGATTCCGTCTGTCATGGCAGCTGAGAAGGCAAAAAGAGCAGGGGCGGAAGAGTGTGTATTTTACAGACCGGGAAAGCGGGTTACGGAGTGCGCACACAGCAACTGCCACATCATTAAGGACGGCAAACTTATTACAGCGCCGACAGATAACCTGATTCTGCCGGGAATTGTAAGAGCTCATCTGATTAAAGCATGTAAAAAGCTTGAAATTCCGGTGAGTGAGACTCCATATACTCTGGATGAAATGTTTGATGCAGATGAGGTTCTTGTTACAAGTTCAAGCAAGCTCTGCATGTATGCGAATGAACTGGACGGGAAGCCGGTTGGAGGAAAGGCACCGGAACTTCTTGAGAAAATCCGCAAAGAAATCATGGATGAATTTATGACGGCAACCAACTAATCGGTACAAGATTTGTTTTGGATGCTGAATTGGAGGATTTGGTATGAATGGAGCAAAGGACATCCGCTCCTATGGATATAAGGTAGGAAGCATTCCGTGCGGGAAGGCAAACTTGATTACTGATGTGCCGGGAGTGAAGGTCGGGCACTGTACGGTGGAAGAAAATGGTCATAAAACCGGCGTGACGGCTGTTATCCCGTGCGATGGAAATGTTTTCGTAAAGAAACCGGTTGCCAGTGTGTTTACATTAAATGGATACGGGAAGACAGCAGGAACGATTCAAATTGAGGAACTCGGTGTGATAGAGACACCGATTTGCCTGACCAATACCCTGAACGTTGGAAAAGTTTCGGATGCATTGGTTGAATATACGATACAGAAATGTGCCGGGGATCACATCAAAGTGCGAAGCATCAATCCGGTTGTAGGAGAAACAAATGATTCTTTAATCAATCCGATCCAGGAGCGTGCAGTGGAAGTGCATCACGTTATTCAGGCTTTAGAAAGCGCTTCTGAAGCGTTTGAACAGGGGTGCGTGGGCGCGGGACGGGGAACCGTCTGCTGTGGTTTAAAAGGTGGCATTGGTTCGTCTTCGCGGGTGCTGGACTTTGCTGGAAAAACATATACGCTTGGAGCTTTGGTTCAGTCCAATTTTGGTCGTATGGAGGATCTGATGATCTGCGGTCAGCCAGTTGGAAACAGAATCGCGCAGGAACTGCACCCGAAGAACTCAAAGGACGAAGGATCGATTATGATTATAATCGGTACTGATATTCCGCTTTCTGCGCGTCAGTTGAAACGTGTATTAAAACGCGCGGCCGTTGGACTTGTCCGGACCGGTTCTTATATGGGACATGGAAGCGGAGATGTTTTCATTGGATTTACAAACGAAAATTATCTTCCGGCAGCAGGAAAAGAGAAACTTATTTCGATTTCGTGCTTTCCGGAAGACCGGCTGGATCTGGTTTTCCGGATGGCTGCGGAATCAGTAGAAGAAGCAATCTGCAATTCATTGATTTATGCGCATCAGGAAACCGGAGTTGATGGAAAAATTTATCATTGTCTCAGCGAATTTTTGCCAGAGCGTGTTTGAAAAAGGCTTTCTGCAAGATGTGTGTCACAATTTGTGGAGGATTTTGCGTAGAGATCTAGCAATGCCATTTAGCTAGATGTTCGAGAAAATGTTCGATTTGTAATTGAGTTTTTTCAAAAGTACCAAAAAAGCTATTTATGAGGCAAAGCAGCAAAAAAGAGTATACGAAATAAACGGATTAAAAGAATAAAAATAGTCCGCAACATAGAGGATATTCGGTTAAAAAGGCTTATCGAAAAGCAAAATGAACTGCACCAATACCGCGTAAAGGGCGTGAAAATTGGCGCAGTTCTTCATTTACAGCATGAACGTATTTAATCATCAGGTGAATAATATCTTTTTCTGTTCTTGAATCACGCCAAAAATATTTTCTTGCAATTCTTAAAGCAGAAGAAAAATCAACCTGATAATGGTACTTATTTTGAGATTGGTGTTGCTGTTCTATTTCAAGCTGCTGTTTTTGCTTTTCAAGGGCAGCTTCATTGGCAAGAAAAATGCCGAAATTATAGAGAATGAGATTGCCATAAATTTCCTGCTTTAAAAAATCAGGCTTTTTGCTGTGCAGGTAAAGAAGTCCATTAACATGCTTTAAATAACGAAAAGAAGTTTCAATACCCCAGCGTAAGCGATAGCAGGTTTTAATATCGTTTATATCAAATGAAAACGGAAGATTTGTAATAATGTATTCAAATGTATTTGGAGCTGTTTTTATTTTGAGAACACGAAATTGAACGACACAAAGGTGCTTACCATTAAGAAGCGGCTTAAAATGCGGAGTATTCTTAGATGGATTCATGTAATGATATACCTGAGTTTGCTCTTTCATGATTTTTGTCTTCTTATCTGTAAAAAAGCGTGTAACAG
Organism: Anthropogastromicrobium sp.; assembly: GCF_037349415.1. Taxonomy (NCBI): domain Bacteria; kingdom Bacillati; phylum Bacillota; class Clostridia; order Lachnospirales; family Lachnospiraceae; genus Anthropogastromicrobium; species Anthropogastromicrobium sp. The sequence goes on along the minus strand of NZ_JAXWCK010000013.1, from coordinate 2,540 downwards.
AGACATCGAACTCATCTTTGTCATCAGGAAGTTCATCTATAAAGGATGAGAGCATACTTTTGCTGAAGGACGGAAATTTTACCCGGAAAACATAGTTTAAATGTTTTAGTTCACAATGAAAGATTAATTCCGGTATTCGTACCGTTTAATTTCATAGCCCCGGGTATTTGACTTAGTATCCATCTGGGAGATCTTGTGGCCCAGAGAACGCGAATGTGAAGATTCAGTTCCATCGAATCGACACAAATGTGGTCGTGGGACTGCTTGTTCGCGAGTTTTGTTGCTCCGGAACAGATGTGTCTGCCAAAGTCCTTGCGATGTACGCAGGCACTAGAACTCGGCCAATGGAACCCCAGTGGCTTGCCGCTGGGTTAAGTCAGTCGGAAAGTGTACTTTTGAGAAATAATGCTTGGTATTATGCGACAGATGAGGCAAAACAGTCCTACAAGAAAGAACGGAATCAAGAACGAAACGAGCGGCGCAGGCAAGAAAGTGTGAAGTCACAAACTGTGAAAATGAAAAGCTTCCTGCTTGTCATTATTGCGAAGAACATAAGTGTATTGAGTCAGGATGTGATTCATTAAAGGATGCAGGAAGTGAGTATTGTGCCTTGCACCGCCCAAGTAAAAAAACAAGAAGACGTTCATCCCAAAAAGAAAATTATGAGTATGAAGATGCCGATGATTTTTATTATGATCATATTGATGAATATGAAAATTATGATGATGCTCAGGATGATTGGGGTGATTATTGAATATCCGTCATTTGACGGTAAGCGTTCCACACATCCGGTGCCGGCCATCGGCAAAAAAATATAGTGTGAGGTGATGGATATGGATTATATAAAAGAAAAACTATATCAGCAGTTAGCAATTGACTATTGCTGTCAGATTTCGGATATAAAGGATGATAAAAACCATTTTATGAAAGTATTAGTGACCGGTTTTGATCCATTTGGCGGAGAAAGTGTCAATCCAGCTTATGAGGCAGTAAAGCTACTTCCAGACATCATTGAAGGGGCACAGATTATTAAGCTAGAGATTCCAACTGTTTTTAAGAAAAGTATAGAGATAGTAAAAGAGGCAGTGGAAAAAGATCAGCCAGATGTTGTTATAAATGTGGGTCAGGCAGGCGGACGAGCTTGTGTGACCGTGGAGAAGGTGGCAATCAACTTGGCTGATGCAGGCATTCCAGATAATGCAGGTGACAGTCCAGAGGATGAGTCACTAGAAAAAGATGGACCAGATGCTTATTTTTCAACACTTCCAGTGAAAGCAATGGTGGAAAATGTGAGGGCACATGGACTTCCATGTAGTGTTTCCTATTCGGCAGGTACCTATGTGTGCAATAGTGTGATGTATCGTGTACTTCATTTGGCTGCTAGAAGCTATCCAAATATGAAGGCAGGTTTTATTCATGTTCCATATTCGTCTGAGCAGGTGGCAAATAAGGATAGACCGCTTGCATCGATGCCGATTGAGATAATTGCAAAATCGCTGGAACATGCAATTGAGGCAGTGGTAAAAGAATAAAAAGGGTGCTTAACTCCTATGGACGTGGTACTCTGCCTACTTTGATAGAAAAATATCCGGAAAAAACATCACTTCAGAGGCAGGCAAAGAGGTATTTAGAAAGTGGGGGAATGTTGGGAACAGGTATTGGTGTGAGTTGTTGATTCTAAAGCGTAATTTGGAGGGTATTATGACAGTACATGAAAAGGCAGAATTGATAATTAAAGATATTAAATTGGAAAATGGAACAAATCCGGTTCACATTTTTAAGAAGATTGCACGAAAAGAATATATTAGTATTCATGGACCGGAACATCATATATTAGATGGTGCAAGCTTGCTTGTAGCATATAAAAATGCTGGAGGAAACATTGATATTGACAATGCTCTTGAAAAACTAATGTCAGAAGGTCTTAGAATGCCTGGGGCAATGTGTGGATTGTGGGGTATTTGTGGTGCAATTACTTCAATTGGTGCTGCACTATCAATTATTGATGGAACAGGTCCTCTATCAACAGACGGAACCTGGGGAAATCATATGCAGTTTACTTCAAATGCGACTAGTGAACTAGGAAAGATAAATGGTCCAAGATGCTGTAAAAGAGATGCAATGATTGCGTTTAAGAATGGTGTCGAATATGTGAATAGTCATTATGATGTTATATTGGAGTATGAACATATGAAGTGTGAATACTCTGATCAAAATGCGCAGTGTATCAAAGAGAGGTGTCCATATTATATGGTGGATATGAAAACTTACCAAGTTCGTCAAGAACGTTCGGATATAAAACAATGCAAAACACCGATGTAATCGCAAATGATCTGAACGGTCGGACTTGGGAGGAGTTTTAATCAGATTCGGAATGAGACCGCAATGGAGTTTCGGGGGTGCGGACGCTTTCTTGGACCTGAATTAAGCAATTCCAAGACTGCGTCGATACTCCATCGGACTCAAACCCCCTAACGACAGTTTAATCCTTTTATCTCTATACCATTGCATATATTGGTTTATAATGCTGATAAATTCTT
>NZ_JAXWCK010000012.1:0-200996 GCF_037349415.1 Anthropogastromicrobium sp. | reverse complement strand
TGGAGTATCGCCTTGCCAAGGCGAGGGTCGCGGGTTCGAATCCCGTCTCGCGCTTTATTTTTTTGAAAAAACATAATTAGAGAATAAGAACCTGTTAGTGTTGATGCACTAGCAGGTTCTTTTGTCAGAAAATAAGCGCTTGCCTGTCTGTGTGAAAGATGGTATACTGTCAACGAAAAAAAGAAAAAAGGTGAGAATATGAAAATTGTGGTATTAGACGGATATACAGAAAATCCTGGCGATTTAAGCTGGGATGGTTTTCGCCAGTTTGGAGAAGTAATTGTATACGACAGAACACCGAAAGAACTGATCTTATCTCGTATGGATGGGGCAGAGGTTGTCTTTACTAATAAGGTTGTCATCACAAGAAAGATCATTGAGGCAAGCCCGGCACTTCGTTTTATAGGTACATTGTCAACTGGCTATAATACAGTAGATTTAGAGGCAGCGGATGAGCGACAAATACCGGTCAGCAATATTCCTTCATATAGTACGCAGGCAGTTGCACAGCTTACAATGGCATTGTTGTTAGAGATATGTCATCATGTAGGGGCACATTCAGCTCAGGTTATGGCTGGAAAATGGAGCAGTTGTCCTGATTTTTGTTTTTGGAGTTATCCATCAATGGAGCTTGCTGGAAAGACAATGGGAATCATTGGATATGGAAATATTGGACAGGCAGTTGCACGTTTGGCAGTTGCGTTTGGTATGAATGTGATTGCATATGGTCATCATGGAATCAAAGAAGAACTTATGACAGAGCATGTACGTTCAGTAAGCCTTGAGGAATTATATAAGGAGTCAGATGTAATTAGCCTGCATTGTCCATTAACTAAGGAAAACATGGCAATGATTAGAAAAGACAGCATAGCAAAAATGAAGGATGGTGTAATTTTGCTAAATACAGCAAGAGGTCCGCTGATTTGTGAACAAGATTTAAAAGAAGCACTTGTTTCTGGCAAGGTTAGTTATGCGGCAATGGATGTTGTGGAAACTGAACCAATTCCAGAAGATAGTCCACTTTTAAGCGCACCGAATGTATTGATTACGCCACATATTGCATGGGCAGCAAAAGAAACAAGACAGCGATTGATGGATATAGCTGTTGAAAATTTAAGCGCTTATGTACATGGAAAACCGATTCATGTAGTTAATTTAAAGTCAAAAGGATAAAGAAAATGAATTTATTGTCTTTGGAACAAGCACAAAAAAGTTATGGAGAAAAAGTACTGCTAAAGCAGGCCAACTTTTATTTGAATGAAGGTGAGAAGGTTGGAATAATTGGAATTAACGGAACAGGAAAAACAACACTTCTTCGTATATTAGCAGGAACAGAAGTGCCAGATGAGGGAAGCCGTACAGTGGCTAATCATGTTGTACTTCGTTTCCTGGAACAAAATCCGCAGATGCCGGCAGATATGAGTGTGTTGGAGTATGTGCTGCAGGGAGAAAAGGAAGAAGATAGATGGATTCTTGAACCAGATGCCAAGACATTGCTGATGACTTTTGAGCTGAATGATTTTAATCAGCCATGTGGTCAGCTTTCAGGTGGTCAAAAAAAACGCGCTGCGCTTGCTAAGACGCTTCTTCGTCCAGCAGATATCTTAATTTTGGATGAGCCAACAAATCATCTTGATACAAAGATGGCTGATTGGCTGGAAGATTATCTCAGACGCTATCGCGGAGCCATGATTATGGTAACACATGATCGATATTTTCTTGATCAGGTAACAAATCGCATCACAGAATTAGATCATGCAAGTTTATATTCATACGAGACAAATTATTCGGGCTATCTGCAAAAAAAGGCAGAACGAGAGCAAAATGAAGATTCTGCAGCAGCAAAACGGAAGAATTTGTTACGAACTGAGCTGGAATGGTTAAATCGTGGTGCACGTGCGCGCTCTACAAAGCAGAAGGCTCATATTCAGCGAATTGAAAATTTACAGGAGCAGCGTGGACCAGTTAGAGATCGCACTGTGCAGCTGGACAGTGTTGCAAGCCGTCTTGGAAAGACAACGCTTGAAGTGGAAGGCCTGGCAGGTGGCTATCCGGGTCATGAATGTTTTCATGATTTTTCCTATATTTTTCTAAAAGGAGACAGAATTGGAATTGTAGGACAGAATGGGTGCGGAAAAACTACACTTATGAAGATTTTAGCAGGAACAATTATGCCGCTTAGAGGTACAAGAACAGCAGGTGTGACGCTTAAGATTGGTTATTATACACAGGAGATTGCATCAGATCCGTCAGCAGGTGTTGCCTATATGGATCCGAATAAGAAAGTACTCGATTACATTCGTGATACCGCAGAATATGTTCGCACACCAGAGGGAAGCGTGTCTGCATCCGTTATGCTTGATAGATTTTTATTCCCGCCAGTCGTGCAGCAGCAGCTGATTAAAAGTCTTTCTGGAGGAGAAAAGAAGAGGCTCTATCTTCTTCGCGTCCTTATGGAAGAACCAAATTTTTTGATTTTGGATGAGCCGGCCAATGACCTTGATATTCGCACGATGGAAGTTCTTGAAGATTATCTTGACCGTTTTGAAGGAATTGTGGTAACTGTATCACATGATCGATACTTTTTGGATCGTTGTGTGCGCCGTATGTTTGCCTTTGAAGAAAATCACACATTGCGCCAGTATGAAGGCGGTTATAGTGATTATGCAGCTGTGAAACAAGCTGAGGAGGAAGAAAAACAAAGAGCAGAGCGCGAAAAGGAAAAGAAAAAACAGCAAAAGGCAGAAGAAGTAACGAAAAAACCGGTAAGAGAGCAGAAACTTCGCTTTAGTTACCTTGAACAGCGAGAATATAACACGATTGAAGAAGATATTCAAACGCTGGAGGAAACAATTGAACAGCTTGAAAAGGATATGGATGCGGCGGCGACTGATTTTGTGCGTCTGAGAGAGTTGTCAGAGAAAAAAGAACAAAGCGAAGCACTCCTTGAACAAAAAATGGAACGCTGGGTGTATTTAAGTGATTTGGCAGAGCGTATTGAGGCTCAAAAAAATAGTTAAAATAAATTAGAAAGGTAAGAGAATTATGAATACAAAGAGTTTTTTAATTAAGGATACTACAAAAGAAGAACGTATTGCACTGATAAAAGAGTGGATTCCAGATGATGATGGCTGCAGCGATAATTGTGGAATAAGCCTGTGGGATATGTATGATGCTTATATTAAGGGAGAAAAGGAAATTTCACAGATTAATATGGAATTTAGAGCAAGCTATTACACAGAAGGAGAGCTTGAAGAAAATGCACCTGGATGTGGACAGGGATATACAAGACGATAAGTAATACAAAAAAAGCTAATGCAGAACAATGAAAAGATTGTCTGTATCAGCTTTTTTTGTTGACAAATCATTGGAAATTTGATATAACAATAACATAAAAGTAGCATAACTTAATTAAAAAGAAATTTACTACCAAGTCAATAAAGGAGGCAGCTTATGGAGGAGAGTCAGACATCATCTAAAAAAAGGCGAAGAAATTCTGCAGAAAAGCTGTTGGCAAAACAAAAAGACTATACGTTCAGCAGTGAAGATTTGTTGACGCTTGATCATTGGGAACAAACATTAAAAAACCAGAGAACACGGTCAACATATATTGGAGCAATTTTGTTAGTTTGTGATTATTACCGAAAACCGATTCATGAAATTACACCAGAAGAATGGGTTTTGTATGTAAATAGTGTAATGCCAGATCAAATTGTAAAGCGTGAGATTTCTGTTTCTACATCGCGAATACGTTATTATGCCATTATTGGCTTTCTGGATTTTTACAGTATGAATCATCCATCGTATGCAGAGACGTCAGATCAGTTTTTAAATCCAGCGCATGCACCAACACCAAAGGTGAACAAATATCCAACAGCTGTGCAGATGGCATCTATTTTGCAGGCAATGAAGAAGACAGATATTCAGGTGTATGTTGCAGCGCTTCTCGCTTATGAATGTGCGCTTGCACCGAGTGAGATTATTGAGCTTCAGACTAGCTCATTTATCAGAAATGGAGAGGATGGAACATGTATGCTGTCCGTTCCTGGTAAGGCAAAACGTTTGATAGTTATACGAGAAGACTTGATGGAAGAGATCGAGCACTTTTTTTCAATGGGCGGATATTATGGCGATGACTGGCTTTTACACAATAAATATGGCGGGCAGATGAGGGCGTCTGTTTTGCAGAGAGCATGCAGAAAGGCACAGCAGGAAGTAATTAATGCAGGTATCATATTAGAGCCATATTCACTGATTTCAATCCGAAGTGCGGCAATTCATCGTTTTTTGATGTCAGATGGTGCAAAGGGTACTAGTACGGCACAATATGCAGGAATCAGTGAGGCATATGCGCTTCAGATGCAAAGTGTCGGGTTGGCATCAGCTGTCCAGCTTCCAGGAACGAAGCGTGGCTATACTATTTCAGATCTGCTTGATTCCTCAAATGAAGAAAGCAGCAAAAAAACACAACAGAAATAAGAAAGGAATACAGCGAATGGGACAAAGTGAAGAACAGTTGGAGAGTCAATGGGACAAAATGTTGAAAATTAAAACTACAGGGCGTGATGACAGTCATGCGGATGCCTTTTGTTATCCATATGAGCCAACACCATATTGTGTATTAGAGCGCTTGTCTAACAGCGGTTTGATTCAAAAAAAACAGACAGTCTTGGATTATGGAACAGGAAAGGGAAGAGTGTGTTTTTTTCTTTCATATCAGACGCGCTGCCATAGTGTTGGTATTGAGTATGATGAGCGTATTTTTGCAGGAGCAGAACAAAACAGAGAAAATGCGGTTTCAGGTGCGCGTACACAATTTGTTCTTGCCAATGCAGAAAGTTATGAAGTACCATCAGATGTGAGTTTTTGCTATTTCTTTAATCCATTTTCAGTAGAAATCCTAAAGAGAGTAGTAGCAAGGATTCTTGAATCTTATTATGAGAATTCAAGGCCGATTCAGCTTATGTTTTATTATCCGTCAGATGAATATGTAAGTTTTTTGATGACGCAAGATGAGCTGATGTTTTCTGATGAGATTGACTGCAGAGATTTGTTTGATGGAAATGACAGCAGAGAGAAGATTTTGGTGTTTGATGTGGGGTAAGTTGGAAAGCTAATTTGGGGTGGAGTATATAAAATACATAACATAAAAGTAGCATAACTTATAAAGAATAAAATTTTACACCCAAAACTTCCCTTTCAAAAATACACACACTTACCCAACAAACCACCACTAAAAATTGCTATTGGAAAATTAACGGCAGTGGCGGGCGGAGAGAAATCGGTATCCCCCACTGACATGAGGCAAGTCACAGTCGGCTTTGTGCTGACATGTCAGACTCTGTGAAATTACCGACTGTGGATTGAAACAATAAAAAAGAAAGAGAACTGAAAGAAAACTATATGATAATTAGAAAACCAGAATATTATGATGAATTTGTCTGCACTGCCAATAAATGTCCATTCACCTGCTGCCGTGAGTGGAAAATCGAAGTGGATGACGAGACAAATGAAAAATGGAAGAAATTACAAGCACCGGAGGGTGTATATCCAGTTCGAAAGAATATGAGTCAATACACACAAAAAAAGGACAATATGCGAGTGATTGCGTTAAATAAAAAACATATATGTCCTTTCTTAAATGAACAAAAGCTGTGCCGGCTGGTATGTACATTTGGCGATGACGTTTTATCAAAGACTTGCCGTATTTTTCCAAGAGAAATTCATAAGTTTTTAGATCAAGAGGAATTTTTCCTTATGCCGTCATGTCCAGCTGTTATTGACTTGATGAAAAAATATCCGAATTGCAATTATATTGAAACAGGGGCAGAAAACATCGAGAAAGAGAAAAATCCTGAATTTAATAAATTAAATTTTTTAAGAAATGTACGCAGCATATTTTCTGATTGGATGAGAAGAAAAGAATTTGATCCACAGGAAAATTTAAAACATATTTTCTTTGCTGCACTTGAGCTATGGCGTATTTGGCAGGAAAACAGTAATGAAGATTTCTTATTTTCAGATGATTTCAATGCTCAGATTAAAAAGAATCTTAAAGAGTATAAAACAAAAAAGCTTCAAAAAGAACTGGCGGATGCCATTTCGAAAATTCCTTCTGATCAGGAATCAGCCATTTTTGAACAAAATGAATTGTTTTTAGATTTGACAACTAATTATGAAAGAGAAGGCTTGTATAAGAGTGAGCTAAAGGATGTGCTTAACAAAGCAAGACTAATTGAGGAAGAAAACAGCACATTCCTTTTGGAACAGAAAAGAAAATTTAATGGTCATTTTTCAAAATGGCAGGAATTATTTAGAAGCTTTCTGACAGCAGAAATTGAATCAGACTGTCTGCTTCCTGATGGAAACCTGCAGGATTTTATTGTTCATCTGGAATGGATTGCACTTGAATATACAGCGATCAAACAATTTCTCTTTCTGGATTGGATGCAAAATGGTTCTTTGACATATGAAAAGATACGCGACACAATCACGTTAGTTTGTCGTATGACTGGATATGAGGAAGATGACATTTACGAGTACATGCAGGATTGTTTTGATGATGTTGTGTGGGAGTGGGGATATTTGGCATTTATTTTGACGTAAGGGAGGAATGATGTAATGAGGTTATTATTTCGACAGAGATTTTTTTCATGGTTTGACAGCTATGATATTTATAACGAGAATGAAGAAACTGTATACACAGTAAAAGGTCAGCTCTCAATTGGACATTGCCTGGCGATTTATGATGCAAATAATAATCGCATAGGAATGGTACAGGAAAAGTTTTTAACATTTCTTCCTAAATTTGAAATCTACGAATATGATCTGCAAAATAATTGTCGGTATATTGGCCAAATCAGCAAGGAATTTACTTTTTTTAAGCCAAGATATAATATTGATTTCAATGGGTGGCAGATTGAGGGAAGCTGGACTGAGTGGGATTATTCTATCTTAGATTCAAACGGACGAAATATTGCGCAAATCTCAAAGGAACTGTTTCATATGACAGATACTTATGTATTAGATATTGCACGACCATCAGATGCATTGCATGTATTAATGTTTGTTTTGGCTATGGATGCAGAAAAATGTTCTAGAAATAATTAAATAAAGACCTTCCAGTTGTTCGTTGAAAAATGAACAGCGGAAGGTCTGTATTGTTATAAATGCGATTCAGTTTTACCTGTCAGTGTATGGCGGTAAACATGGAAGAAATATATATTCTCCGCAATTGCAGTGATTCCCCAAGAGAATACATATAGGATGTAGAGCGACTGGATGGTATGGAAATAGGCGAATATCGTATATATCCAAATGATACGAAATACGCATGATCCCATAACAACAACAAAAGTAGGAACAGCTGTCTTTCCAAGACCTCTTGAGGCAGCAATGGAAGCATCCATAAAAGCCGAGGCACTATAAGAAAGCGCCATAATAGAAAGTCTTGTAATACCAGCTTCCACAACAGCCTTATCACTTGTAAACAGATAAAGAAACGGATATCTTGCAAGATAAATGCCTACACCAAGTACTAAGCTTGTAATAAAAGAGTAAAACAAACATATCAAATAGGTTTGCAGAATACGTTTCTTTTTCCGTGCACCAAAATTTTGGGCAATAAAACTGGAACAGGCTGTATAAAAAGCAGCCATCATATCATATACAAGAGGATCTGCATTTGCAGCGGCAGAGTTTCCTTCTACAAGAACATGGTCAAAGGAATTGACACTGCTTTGCACAAACAAATTGGCGAAGGCAAATAGTGAGTACTGGAAAGCAGAAGGAATTCCAATTTGTAAAATACCGACTGCTTTTCTTTTGTCTAAGCGAATTTCTGATAAACGCAGACAATATTTTTCCTTTCCTGTCAACAGTGCCCGCAAGATTAAAAATGCAGAGATGAACTGTGAAATCATACTTGCAAGTGCAACACCAGCAACACCAAGGTGACATACAATAACGAAGAATAAATTTAAAATGACATTTACAACACCTGCGAAAGCAAGATAATATAGCGGTCGTTTCGTATCTCCGGCAGCGCTAAGCACCGCATTTCCAAAGTTGTATAATCCAAGTGCAGGCATACCAAGCAGATAGATTCGAAGGTACAATACAGCTCCATCAATAAGTTCATCCTTTGTATTCATTAAAGCAAGAATATTGTGAGAAAAAAGAATGCCAAATACAGTTATTAAAATACCACCTGCCAGACAGATAATTACCGCAGTATGTACAGTGCGCTTTACCCCTTCATCATCCTTTGATCCAATGTGAAGTGCAGTTAGTGCGTTTACACCGCTGGCAAGACCAAGCAAAATTCCAGTAAATAACGTGACAAGAATGCTGGTAGAACCAACAGCACCGAGTGCAATTGGTCCTGCAAATTTTCCTACTACTGCCACATCTGACATATTAAACAAAACCTGCAGGATGTTTGTGAACATCAGCGGAACGCTGTACACAAAAATTTTTTTCCAAAGGGATCCGCTGCATAGATCCATTTCATGTGATTTGCTGCTCATAAAAAATAGTTACTCCTTTTAGTAGATGCTCTCACTATCATAACGCTAAAATAAAAAAAAGCAAGCGAAAAAACAACAATATAATAATCGAAGGGTAAGTTTTATAATGAACGCGAAAGGATAAAATCCTAGCGCATTCCAAATATAGTAAGAACAAAAAAGCGTTAAGGACAAAATCCTTAGCGCTTTTTATTTTGCAGAAAAATAAAAAAGAAAGGGGATTTGTACTGATGAGAAAAAAAGCTAAATCCATTACATGGAAAGATCGTCAACGAATCGAACTGCTGCTAAAGGTTGATTTGCCAGTTACTCAGATTGCAGCAGACATTGGAGTAACACGAGGGGCTATCTATCAAGAGATTACACGAGGCGGTCAGCCGTATAGTGCTGATCTCGCGCAAAAGAATGTGGGGGCATAGACATATGATACTTCGGAAAGTAGCAATAGAATTAACCGAAAAACAATACGAAAGATTATGTCAGGTGGCAGCAAGTTACGGAAAAACGGTTGGAAAGGTAGTACAAACATTTGCTGAAGAGTTACCAGAAAATGAAGTGCTCCAAGACTGGCTGAAACAAAAGCAGGAAAGAAACTTCTTGGCATATCTATCAGAAAAAGGAAAGTTAGAATTGATGACATCGCTGGTTGAGAGAACGGCATCTTATCAGACAGATATTTCGGACGCGTATGCAAAGGGAAAAAGTAAAGCAGTTTCGCTTGCAGAAGAAAAACTAAAAACAAGTTGGAAGCTGATCCAAGAGGAGTATATCCAATATAAGCAAGAGAATGAGGAAGCAAAACCTCTCATTGATGAGTTACAAACAATAAGAAATTGGAAGTTGCATGGGAACTAATCAAGGACGAATACAAAAAGTACAAAAATAAAGAAATAAATGTACAGCCATTTGCAGGCGAATTGGAAAAAATAAAGGAATGGAAATCATGGAAAACAAAGAAGTAAAGCGTTTCAAAAGACTGAAATATGCAGACAGAATAAAAATCGAGGAACTTTTGAATCAAGATTACTCGAAAGATGAAATTGCAAATCAGTTGCATGTGCATCGAGCAACGATTTATCGCGAGATCGCAAGGACTGGAGAGCCATATAGTGCGGAGGAAGCACAGCGTAGATTGACAGGAGATTGACAAATGGAAGAACAAATTATCACAGTACACGTTCCGAAAGATCAATACCGCAAATTTGCTAAACTAGCAGGACAGGTCAATGTGCCAATGCAAATGATCCTATCTCAGTTTGTGGCAGATTGTGTAAGTGATAGATGGGGGACTGCCGAGGGAACCACGGCAAAAGATTGGTTCGGAAATCACTGGTGGAGTGCTTTTGAACGAGCAGATTTTTTCGGATGGTTGGCTCAGAGCAATCAGCTGGATGAAATACTGGAGGCACAGCAAAAACTAGAAAGTTGCAAAAAAGAAATCACAAGCTTGCAAAAAGGGCTAGAAACTGGATACATAGAAGCAGGTGGAGTCTTCTATAACTGGAAGACTGTGATTTCGGCAGATTTAACTCCGAGATACAAGACAAGAAACGAATGGGAAGCGGATCAAAAAGAGCGCATTCGCGAACAAAAAGTAATCAAAACAGAACAAGAAAGTATGATTCTTGACTTTTGGATTCGGTATCAAGACTACAAAAAGGCGGAATATAAAAATGAAACAGGAGAGGAAGAGTCTTTAAAAGAGGAACTAAAGAAGCTACGCCAATGGCGAAAGCAAGTGCATTGGGACTAGTAACTAAAGGCAAATTGCAATAACTATCAAATTAACAAAGGAGCAGACGAAAAATTATGAAGACAATTGCATTTTACAACAACAAGGGCGGTGTTGGAAAAACTACACTAGCAGCCAATATTGGCTATAACTTATCAACTATGGGATACCGTGTATTGCTGGTAGACTGTGATCCGCAGGGCAACTTATCATCATTTTTTGGACGATACGACCTTACCAAAAAGGGGTTAATGCAGGCATTGGGAGGACAGTTACGCTGCATCTATCGCACAACATACAAAGGACTGGATATTTTGCCTGGCAATATCTATAGTGAGGCACTTACACCACAGCCACAGACCATGTCAGCACTGTTGCAGGGATACGAAGCACATTATGATTATTGCATCTTGGATTGTGCACCAGCTTTTTCACGATTGACGGAGTCAGCCGTGCAAGCATCCGATCAGGTTATTATCCCGATCAAGTTGGATAATTTTTCGATTGAAGGTATCGACACAACGATGTCAAAGCTTGCAGATCCATCGGCAGCGCATGTTGTGATTAACGCATTTGCACCATCAAGAGCAGCTAAGGATTTCTTGACAAAGTTGGTTCAGACATATGATTATCCGCTGTGTGAGACATTGGTGCGCTACTCGACCGTAGTGGACGCAGCTAACTATCGCAAAAAACCATTAGCAAAGAAAGCAAAATTTCACTGGGTTACAGCAGATATGATGGATCTAACAGAGGAGGTATGCGGATATGGCATCGCTAACTGATACACTTACAGGACTCAAAAATAAACCGGAAGCTTCTGGCTCAACACAGCAGCGTTATCCAGTGCAATATATCAATTATGCTTGTCTTGAGGCATCTGCATATAACTTTTATCCAATGTCGGAGATTGAGGATCTAGCAGATGCAATTGAGCTTGCAGGAGGCATTCTGCAGCCCCTTCTGGTACGCAGAAAGGCACCGGGACACTACGAAATTATCGCTGGACATCGTCGTTGGACAGCAGCAAAGCATCTGGTAGAGCAGGGACGGACACAGTATGCAATGCTTCCGTGCCATGTGCAGGACGGAAATGAATTAGTGGCAAGAATCAATCTGATTGTGACAAACTCTCAGCGAGAGAAAACCCCGTACATAAAAATGCAAGAAATCACAGAACTAGAGCAATTATTGCAAGAATTAGCATCGGGATCAGAAGAAGAAAAGGCGAAATTTACGCGAATCACTGGAGTGAAACTTGGTGCAGGAGAAACGGTTACAGCGAGAGTGCTTCGCAAGCTGGTTGCTAAAAAAGCAGGGTTATCAGAGACAAATGTTGCCAGATTAAAGCATATTAACCAGAACCTCGAACCTGCGCTAAAAGAAGCAATGGAAGCTGGAAAAATTGGCATTTCCGTAGCAAATGAACTTGCAAGTATGAAACCAGAAGAACAGCAGATGGTAGCAAAGCAGATCAACGCAGGTGAAAAGATCACGCTACAACCAAAAGAAAAAAATGTTAAGGCAAAAGAAAAGCAGGATGCAGCAGAGTCAAGAAGCGTGTCCGAATCGGACACAACGCAAAACAAACAGTCAGAAAGCCAAAAGATTGTAAAGACAGAGCAGCACGAGGAGGAGCAGCTTCCGGGGCAGATCAGCGTAGATGATTATGTTTCGGAGGGATTTGAGTTGCGTGGTACTAATAAGGAAGAGATTGATGTTGCAGTATCGGTAGATGATGTAGCAAAAAAGGAAAGTAGTACAACAACAGAAAATGATTTGATGCAGAGCTTGGCTCACGACTATCTGACATTGTATGAGCGAGAAGATGGCAGCGAGACAGAATGGCAAGCTATGCATAAGCAGCTGGCAGACTACTTTGCAAGTCTACTCAAAGGATAAGCAGAAGTGGGGAAAGGGGAAACTATGCTCACAACCGAGGAAATAACGGAAATGTTGATGCATCACGATGAGCTGCTGGAGATGTATCGGATGCAGATCAACGAATTAACAAAAGAGTATGATGCAGAGAATGATCTAATCGAAATGACACAACTGCATAGCCCCCAATACGGCATTGTTGGCAAAAGTAGTAATCAGATGAATCTCGATCAAGTATATCAGAAAGTTGAAAAGCAGCGTAAGGAATATCAAGAAGCAATTTGTTCCGAACTCCAAAGAGTACTGGAACTATACAATCAGGTGCAGCAGATTCATCTGTGCTACTTGCATTTGCCACAAAAACAAAAAAGTGTTTTAAGAGAGCTGTATATTAACCGCAAGTTTTACAAAGAAATTGAGCGCCCAGGCTTGTCGGAGCGAACGATCCATCGCTTGAGAAAGCAAGGATTAGAAACAATTAAGGCATGGTATGAATCTAATCGCTTTGACAGTACAACGGCTCAAAAAGCAAAATAAAAGGAAAGGAGTGATAAACAAATGAGAAAGATCCGCGCAGGCATTGTGAAGAAATTAGAGGGGGCAAAGTTGACGAACTCTGAATTAAGCATTTTTCTATATTTGTGCCAATATCAAACCGATATTGGCACAGTATCAGGCGTATATTATAAAGATATTTGTGCTGCGCTGGATCTATCATATCAGACTTTTTATTCGGGGGTGTATAAGTTGCGTGACTGTGGCTTAATCACCTTATGGAAAGCAGATCACATTGATTGGGATATACAGATCGTAGGTAATGACTGTAGCAATATCGAAGAAGTAAAAAAAGAAGGCTATCTGTCTGTTGCAGATGGTCTATTCGCGTCGAAAAAATTCCAAAAATTGAAAGTAAATGAAAAAATTATGGCAATGCGCTTGCTGATCTATTGCAGATCCGGTCAAAGAACATATAAAGAAGCGAAACAAAACTTCCGAAAGAAGATGACACAGCTTCTTGGATGTAAGCTTCGTGCCTTGAAAGAGTATCTTACAGCACTTAAAGCATTGTTTTACATCGGCATCAAGGATGGAATGTATCTCATCACTATTCGTCGAGAGATTGTGGATAGAGACTGGAGAGCCGCTAAAGATACAGAGTTGGAGTATGGACAGCAAGTACATGCAGCTTGCAACCGAAACAAAATCAAAGAAGACGAGCAGGCAAAGAAGGATACAGCAGAGCTAGCAAAGCAGTATCGTAAAGATATTAAAGCCATGCAGGAAGCAGGTAAATTACCTTCGGATTTATTTGGATATTTAATTGGTAAGGCTGCAAAAGAGGGAGGAATGACTGGCAAACTGAATCCTAAATACATACACAAGATTTTACGATTGGAAATCGCAAACTTTTACAAGAAAGCAAATGACTTTAATGATAATTTCATAAAAAAGTCATTGAAAAAGTTAGACGATATGATGCCAGTGATGTAAGGTAAAGAGAATATAGGCTTAAATAGGCTGCCTGAATGAAGACAGTCTTTTTTGCGTACAGTAAAACATAGATTTAAGGAAATATTATAAAGAAAGAGGAGACAGAGTGGATGCAGTTCAATCTCGAAGGGGGAAAGGGCTGCATTTAGGCAAAAAAGTCATTCTAATTTTGGGGTACATTTTCAGAAACCATTCTAATTTTGCGCATTAAAAAAAATAACCATTCTAATTTCATGGTTAAATGTGGATAACTTTATTCTAATGTTGCACCTTTTAAAATTTAAAGAATATAAGTAAAATTAAGGCTTTTAAGCTGAGAGTCTACAGTGTATATTTATTCCTTTTTTCTTTATCCTTCCTTTCCTATAGAAAGAAAATTATACCTATTGCAATTAAGCGCTTAGGCTATGCCTAGCATATTAGAAAAAAACTTCCTGTGGCTTCGAGGAAGGTTAAAATGAAATCGAAAAATAAATGAGAAAAGCAAGTTGGATAAAGATCAACCCGGATAAAAAAGAAAAGCGGAAGTCTTGATCCCGCAAGCGGGAAAATAAAATTTAACAAGGAATAAAAAAGCGGAAAAATTTACATATTGGATTTTGAAAAAAATAAGAATTATATCACATACAAATACCAAAGTCAATAGTTTGGCAGGATTGGCAGAAAAAGGCATTTTTTGGCAGTTCGTGGCAGGATTTTGTCCTTGATGGCAGGAAATAGTTGTTGTATAGTATAATTGCATTAAGTGAATGCGAACCAAAGCGGGTGAAGGAGCATTGTCGGAAGCGACAGTGCTTTTTCCATCTTTGGTGAAAATGTCTCTTGACAACGTGAGGCTTATAAGCTACACTATGGTTAGGAGGGATTGTCATGGAAGAAAATGAAATTTTTGTAGAAGAGCTGATTGAACGGCTAATGGAATATTACAGCAGGATTAGGAAAGAAAGTGGTGTCAGTCAATCTGAACTGGAGAGAATCACGGGCATGTCTCGATCAACAATTAACCGCTATGAGAGAAGAAAGCTGATGCCAACTGTCCGTGCAATGGATACGCTGTTAGTGCCAGTAGGATACCGATTAGCAATCGTACCGCTGGAAGAAGATAAGGAGGAGCAGGATGAGGAAAACATTGATTTGTAGTCTGATTGGGTTGGTTGGATGTACATGGATGGCAGGATGCCAGGATAAACCAGATGGCGCACAGACCATTATCATAGAGTTAGCTGATCCATCGGATCAGGTAGAAGAAACGAAGGAAGAACTGTCAGATGAAAGCATATCTGAATCAGATACAGAGATGGAGACAGGTGAAACACAGTCGGAAGAAATGCCAGAAATCATTGGTTTTGAAGAAAACGTAGAATTTGCGTACAAGCAGGTTAGTTCGAATGATCCGATTATCGGTTTGTTGTTGGAAAATGTGATCCCTGATGTGCAGGTAAAGGACTTCGAGATCACAGACGCGCAGGCATATCAAAATGGGGAAAGAGTTACTCCAACAGGGGAGATTACATTTACTTTGAATGTTGAACCGGATGCAAGCGTCATACTGTATCGTTTAAATGCAGATGGTGAGTTGGTTTCAGAAGCGTTGGAAGTAACTGATGGAGCAGTATCCTATGAATCGACAGGATGTGGAAGATGGTTGATTTTGGATACGCTTTTGGAGCAGGAAACAGAGAGTGTGTCCGAATCGGACACGGAAGGATGAGTGAAAAATGGCAGCATTAAAAAATAAACTGGGAATTACTAATTCTACAGAATTGGCGAGAGAAGAGGAGCGAATCAGTAAAAGAAAAGCAGCAGAGATGTTTGAAAGTGGAATGCTTGATGAAATGATTCCCGGAAGTTATAGAGCATTGCAGGCAATTCACAATCAGCTATTTTGTGATGTTTATGAATTTGCAGGTCAAACTAGAACAGTTAATATTGCAAAAGGAAATTTTCGATTTGCACCAGTCATGTATTTGGATGCAGCATTGAAAAATGTTGAGAAAATGCCACAGTCTACATTTGATGAGATTGTGGAAAAGTATGTTGAAATGAATATTGCGCATCCGTTTCGAGAGGGGAATGGACGAAGTACCCGTATTTGGCTGGATCAAATTTTAAAAAAGGAGCTTGGAAAAGTCGTTGATTGGAGCAAAGTTGATAAAGACGATTATCTTCTGGCAATGGAGAGAAGCCCTATTAAAGATATAGAGATAAAGGTGATTCTTCAAAATGCATTAACTGACCAAATTGATGATCGAGAGATGTTTATGAAGGGTGTTGACCATAGTTATGAATATGAAGGCTATCATAGCTATAGAACTGAAGATCTTATCAAGAATACACGGAATAAAAGCAAAAAAACGGTTAGTAAAAATGTCATAGAAAAACAGGAAGAGGAGGAGCAAGATGAAGAAATTGAACGATAAAAAAATTAGTGTTTTAGCAGCTACAGCATTGACAGTATCTCTTGTGATGCCTACTGTACAGATGATTCCGGCAGAAGAAACGGAAGTGTTAGATCAATATATGATTATTGAACTAGAACCGCTTGCTAAGCTGGAAGTAGATGTGCAGCAGACAGAAAACTCTTCTGAGGAGCAGTCAACAGAAGAGTTTTCAGAAGTTGTGTCCGATTCGGACACAGTATTGTTTGCATTAAATGATTTTATAGGGGACGATTATAGCATAACAGGAATTAGCATGGATGAGCCAATCATTGCACAGTTGCTGTCACAGACTACTGACTATCAGGACTATGATTCGATTGCCTTGTATGATCTTATTTCGAATCAGCAGTCAGCTGATTCGCTGTATGACTTTAATTTGCAGATACCAGAAAATGCCGATGTTACATTATATCAGACAATAGATGGTCAGCTACAAAAGGATACGTTAGATGTAGCATATGTAGATGAGGAGTATAACCGTCTGCCACTAATTAGCTATCAGTCAGAGACAAATCATTGGTTAGTACTGCACTTGGGAAGTGATCAGGATAAGCATGGTGTGTTCGAATCGGACACGGAAGACGCAGCAAGAGAAACAGAAAGTGCCGCAGAATCACTTGAGGGAAAGGTAGAGAACGAAAAGGAAACTGACCCAGCAGAATCCTCACAAGAAGTTGCAAAGGTTCCAGAAAGCAAAGAACCTTCCACTAAAGCGCCAGAGACAAAACCAAATCAGAGCAAGCCTACTCCTTCAACGTCTGCACCGACTACAACACCATCGACTGCTGCTCCGAGTACAAAAGCTCCAGAAACAAAGGCACCGGAAACAACAGCACATACGCATAACTGGGTAGCTGTGACAACAACAGTTCATCATGATGCTGTCACAAGTCAAGTATGGAAAGAGGACTCGGCAGCGTGGGATGAAACAGTGATCACGAAGGCAGCATGGGATGAGCAGGTATTAGTTCAGGATGCGTATGATGAAAATAAGTTAGTGCAAGATGCATATGATGAGCCAGTGTATGAGTGGGTAGATATTTGTAATAGATGCGGACATGTATTTTTAGATCCTAATGAGGACATCAATGAACACATGGCTGCAGGATGCTGGTCAAGTTGGCATGCTGAAATGATGCAGACAGGTTCTGTCCATCATGATGCTGTTTACCAGACAGTTCATCACGATGCTGTTTATCAGACGGTTCATCATGATGCGGAGACAACAGTTGTCCATCATGATGCAACAGGGCATTATGAGACAGTGGTAACGCAGGCAGCATGGGATGAGACAGTAGTTACAGGATATACCTGCTCAGGTTGTGGGGCAACCAAATAAATAGCAACAAAGAAAAACTATAACTAAGATACAGAAGAAAAAGCACTTTGCGAAAGACGTGTATACGTTTTCAAGCTGGTGCTTTTTTTGTACTCATTTTTAAGTTTGAAGTGCTAAGAGACAATAATAAGTAACATGACAGGAGGAAAAGATGGATCGTCTGAGATCACCACCGAAAAGAAGGAAGAAAGAATGCAACCCAAAGCCAGACAAAAAAGGGAGTCTGGTGTCCAAAGAAAGGATATGACGATGAGTCCAAAAAATAAAAAAGGAAAGAAGCTGACATCAACAATCATGGCGCTTGCCATGACGGTAACGACGACTTTCCAGATGCCAACTATTTCGATGGCTTCTGAAATGGAATCGTCTGTAGCAATTGAGAGTCAGATCGAGGAAGGAACAAGCGAAGAGTCTGTTTCTGTTCAATCAGAAACAACAGCACAGACCAGTGCAGAACAGACCAATTCAGTGATTGAAGAAACTTCTGGCACTACTGAGGCAACTAACGATGCAACACAGGTATCAGACGAAGTGCAGGCAATCACCGAAGAAACGACAGCAGAAACAGATCAGCCAGAGACGGAAAGTTCTGTTGCAGAAGAAGTACAGTCATCTGGAGAGAGCGCAGAAGAAACATCTGCAAATGAAACACGTGGACCGGATGAAACACAGGAAAACGAAACAACAGCTGAATCTGAAAGTGAAACAGAAGCGCAGACTGATGCTGCATCTGAAGAAGAGACAGAAGCTTCCACAGAAGAAGCTTTGATCGATCTGTCCACAGCAACAAAGGACGAGATCCTTGCCTATATAGAAGCTATCGGTGGAGCCGAAAGCGATGCCTACTATGGATTTTTGAGTGGACTGGGCGAGGACGAGTATCAGCTCGTGTGGATTGCCCAGTTTGGATCAGAAGAGGATGTTATTGCATCTACTTTTGATTTTGACTATGACAATGCAAGTGACCTTGAGATTGCAAAGTATGTTCACAAGCTGACTGAGGATGAGTTATATAATCTTATTGAGTCCATGACATTTGAGCAGTACAGAAGATATCTTTCCATCAAAGAAATGATGGCAGAGATGGATGAAAAAGATTTTGCGGATGTTGTTGATGAAGAAGAGTTTACAGCTGACCGTACATGGGACTACGAAAGTTATGATGCATTTGCAGAGGCAATGACTGGTGTATCACTGCAGCGTACCGAGCAGGTAATGCAGTTTTACAACACCTATGTGGAACCGTCAAAGGTTCAGGCAGGTGTGACAACAATTGACGGTTTGTTGGATTCCGGTGCGGACTGGTATTCAAACGACTACATTTTAAGCTTGAATCCAGAGATGGCAAAAGAAACAGTGCCGATCTACCATGGATCAGATGGAAATTTTTATGTTGTTTCCACAGTGCCAATGTTAAACGGAACAGAAGCAGCTGACTATCAGTCTGCAACCAGTTTTTACAATGGTTCTATCGAAGCGCAGGCATTTACCGATATTGAGTATCTTGGAAATGGTGTATACCGCATTCCGGATGAACGCTATAAATACTGCTTTACAGAACAGTATTTATCAGATATGGGAACTCTTTACGGCATTACCTTCGGTCTTCGTATTCAGGTACTTTATGGTTATACACCATCAGGGACAGTTAAGATTGCAGCTGATGTAGTATACCCGGATATGACCGAGAGATTTCTTCCGGCAACACTGGATCTGTTGTCAGGGGTTGCAACCGTTCGAATCTTCAACGATGATTATGATGATTCAGTTGACAATTATCTGGTATCCGCATCCGTTAACCGCGGTGCAAGCCTGCCGGAAAGCATGAGCAGCCTGGATGGGGGAAAGACGGTTCAGTTTGCAATAGGCGATGCTTCAGCAGTTGGAAGCCTTGATGTGCTTATCGGCTACAATGCGACATCAAAGTATTCCATGAATGCAGAAGTAACTACCACAGATCTGTATCCGGTGGAACAATCAGATTCTAATATCAGTCTGACGGCTGAATTGTACAATAATATGTATGTGAAGGTTGATAGAAGCTGTGTACCGAAGGATTTGGCAGTCGGTGATAAATTTGTCTACCCATATACAACAGTGACGGTTGTCGGTAACGAAACAGTTAAAGATCAAAATGGTGGAGAACATCTAAGTGCATCTGCTGTTCCGACTCATGATGCACAATCTTTCTGTTTTTATACAAATAAGGGTGTAGATGCTGTCGTAAGTTCTTGGTTTAAGACTCAGCTGACAACCAATTCACCAGATCCGGGCGTTTGTATGGTTCAAATGACAGCTGAAAATATTGCAGCTCGTACAAACGTAAATGGTATATCAGGTTATCTAGCTGGAAGACGAATCTTTGGCTATTTGTCTAATGCGCTTTATTCGTCAACAAACGCAGCTGGAAAGACACTGAATCTTGATGGAACAAGAATCTTGTTGGCATGTATGCACGCATGGGCAAATGAAGGTTCAACAGCACCAACAGATGTAGTTAATTCTGTCAGTGCTTTTACAGAACGTACTCAGAAGGATTGGGCTGCACCTAACAATCAGGGACAGTATACTCCAAATATTGCGCTTCAGTGTACTGATGTTCACGATGGTGGAGATGGATTTACCTATGCGACATTCAAAGTAGCAACTTCTATGCTGCAGGTTGGTGGTGTTTACCAGACTAATAGAGAGAACTACCAGTGTTCATTTGCAACATTGCGTATTATTTATCCGTCTGCACCACAGACTGGATTTTTGCAAATTCATAAATCTTCAGCAGATCCGGCAATCACCAATGGTAACAGCTGCTATAACTTTGAAGGTATTCCGTATGGTATCTTCACTGACGCTGAGTGTAGAAATCCGGTAACTGTTGTTAAACTGGATGCAAACGGCTACAGCCAGCCATATGAACTGACAGCAGGCACTTACTATGTAAGAGAAGCAGAAGCAAAACCAGGATCAGGCTTTCAGACAAACAGTACCGTTTATACAATCGAGGTATCAGCAGGAACAACAGCAACAGCTCCGGTAATGTGCGAAACAACAGATGTGCCATTAAATGACCCACTTGGTATTGTAATCAATAAGATCAATGCTGATGGAACAACTACATCGGATTTATCTGGTGCTGAGTATACGATTAAGTATTATCCAAAGCAGTATAATACAGTAGCTGAGATTCAAGCAGATTCAGAAGCAAAAGCTACTACTTGGGTGATAAAAACTGTTAAGAGTGCAAGTGGATATTTTGCATCTCTGGATGATGCTCATATTGTTTCTGATGTTTCTGATAGTGCAAAGTTTGGAAAAACCAATGCAGGACGATATATTATTCCACTTGGTACTATAACAGTTGAGGAAACAAAGGCTCCGACTGGATTTACTAAAGAAGGCGCAGTTGTTAGCAGTGCTGCAACAGGTGCAACACTGACTGGAACTAATAATGTTTATCTTTTTAACCTAGTTGATAAAGATTCAGCCATCTATTTAAAGAGTGGCAATGTATTAGATACTGCAGCAACTGATGAAACAGCAATCACTCTCCAGTATGCCGAGCGCCAGATCAACGGCACTCCGAAGATGGAAAAGCATGATCTTGAGCTTAATAAGAAAGCTGCTATGGGTGGAACGAACTTTGCCGGAATCACCTTTGAGGTTTATTGTTTAGACGATTCTGTTATCATTGGAAATACAACTTATAAAAAGGGTGAGACAATCGAGACAGTAACCTCAGATGCTGAGGGAAATGTGACCATGACTACTCAGTATCCGATTGGTCATTATGCTGTTAGAGAAAAATCAGCAAACAATTATTACACGAATGATGGTCAAATCCATTATTTCAATGTTGTTGAGTATCAGGGTGGCGCATTTATTCAGTACGAAACAAACATGAATGCAGTTACCTTTACAGACCGCGTTGTTCGTGGTGATCTGTCCTTCGTGAAGAAAAATTCTGACACAGGTGAAGCACTTGCTTACATTCCGTTTTGTATTACCAACAACGCAACTGGTGAAACACATTACATCTTAACTGATGCGAATGGAAACTTCACTTCCGCAACTGGAAAGACCACAAATACCAATGCAAACGATGATGTTCTTTCAAAGTATGGAGAAAAGGACGTTGTTCCGCAGAGCGTAATTGATTCTCTGGCAAAGGATGCAGGACTTTGGTTTGGCATGGGCAGCGAAGGAACCATGACAGCTGCAAATGATTCTTATGGAGCATTTGTATATGGCACTTATACCATCACCGAGTTAAAGACCGAAGCAACCAGAAGCATGAAGATGTACACTAACACCTTCACAATCGACACTGATGGAAAGGTTCTTGATCTTGGAACTGTTGACAACATTCCGATGAGCATTCGCACGACGCTGGTAGACGTAAATGAGGAGCATTTCACGGAAGTAGCTTCTTCTATTACGTTAACCGATCATGTTGCTTACAAGAATCTGGATACTGATAAGACCTATACTTTAACTGGAACTTTGTATATTAAGGACGTGGAAGCACTGACCGAGCTTATGACTCAGACAGTTGACTTTACTCCGGTTGAGAAGAATGGAACACAGGATATTGTATTTACCTTTGATGCTTCTGATCTGGCAGGAAAGTCAGTAGTTGCTTTTGAAGAGCTTTCCGTAAATGGCGAGTTTTGTGCAGAGCATAAGGATAAGGATGATGAAAATCAGACCGTTACATTCCCTAGTATCCAGACAACTGCACGAGATTCAAAGACCGAGGATCATGTAGCAAATGCAACTGATTCCGTAAGTATTATTGATACTGTAACCTATTCTGGCTTGAAAGTTGGAGAAACCTATACAATCACCGGAACTTTGATGGATGCTGACACTGGCAAAGCTGTTCTGGACGATGATGGCAACGAGATTACCGCATCAAAAGAATTTGTTGCCCCGGCAAAAGATGGTAGTGTTGACATTACATTCAATTTTGCAGGTGTATCTTTAGCAGGTAAGAAGATTGTCGCTTTTGAGGAAGTATGTTACAAGGGCAGAAGATATGCTGTTCATGCAGATCTTTCCGATGAAGGACAGACTGTCTATGTGCCAAAGATCCGCACAAAAGCACTCGATGCAAATACCAGATTGAATCAGGTAAAAGCAGACAGCAATGCAACTGTTGTTGATACTGTAACTTATGAAAACTTACTGCCGGGTAAGAAGTATACCATGAAGGGTGTGCTGATGACTTCAGCAGGAAACGCTCTGATGGTAAACGGAAGAACCATCACTGCAAGTACCGAGTTTACTCCAACAACACCAAATGGATCAGTTGATGTTACCTTTAATTTTGACGCATCTGAAATTGGTGGAAGAAAACTCGTATTCTATGAGTATCTGGAATTAGATGGTGATACAGTTGCATCTCATACCGATATTTCAGACACCGATCAGACGATCTATGTTCCGAGTATCAAGACAACCATTATCGACTCTGAAAATGGTAGCCATAATGCAGCAGCCGATGAGGAGATTACACTTATTGATACAGTTCGTTATAATGGACTGGAAGTTGGTCGTAAGTATTCTGTAACGGGAACACTTGTTGATAAGGAAACTGGAAAAGCACTTTTGGATGATGCAGGAAAAGAGATTACTGCATCGAATGAATTTACTGCTGAGAAGCCAAATGGAACGATTGAGATTACATTCAAGTTCTCAGGTGTTTCTCTGGCAGGAAAGACCACTGTAGCATTTGAGCATATGTACACAGATGGCAAGGAAGTAGCTGTCCATGCTGATCTGAAAGATGAGAAGCAGACTCAGTATCTTCCGTCCGTACATACAACTGCAACAAGCAATGATACTCAGGATCATGTAACAGGATCCAATGAGAAAGTAACAATTACCGATCTGGTTTCCATGAAGGCACTTAAGATTGGTACCGAATACACTGTTAGCGGTACGCTGATGAATGCAGCGACAGGAAAGCCGGTTCTGGTTGATGGAAAGACCATTACCTCAAGAAGAACATTTACAGCTGATTCACATGACATGACTGTTTCTTTGACGTATACACTGAATGCGTCTGAATTGGCAGGAACTACGACAGTTGTATTTGAAAACCTCTATTCTGACGGAGCACTGCTTGCAGTACATGCAGATACAAAGGATGCTGAGCAGACGGTTTATATTCCTGAGATCCATACAACAGCTAAAGATCAGACAACACAGATCAACCACACGGAAGCAAAGAAGCAGGCAACCATCGTTGATACCGTTTCCTATACAAACCTGCTTCCGGGCAAAGAGTATACCGTAAGCGGAACACTGATGGATAAGGAAACAGGAAAGGCTGTTCTGGCTGACGGCAAAGAGATTACGGCAAGCACCACATTCACTCCTGAAAAGTCCGAGGGAAGTGTTGATGTAGTCTTTACATTCGATGCAAGTGTCGTAGCACCTAAGACAGTCGTTGCATTTGAGACGCTTACATATAAGAAGATCCAGATCGCCGTACATGCTGACATTGAGGATAAGGACCAGACGGTATATATCCCGAAGGTACATACCACTGCAATCGCAGATGATACGAAGGATCATGTAACAGAGGCAAAGAAGGATGTAACTATTGTCGATACCGTTTCCTATGAAGGACTTGAAGTTGACAGAGAGTACACCGTAAAGGGCGTACTTATGAACAAAGCAACAGGTAAGGCGATCCTGGTAGACGATAAGGAAGTAACTGCTTCTGCCACATTTACTCCAGAAGAAAAGAACGGAACCGTTGATGTAACATTTACATTTGACGGATCAGCATTAGAGGATACCTTAATTGTTGTATTTGAAACTCTGTACACTGAAGGTAAGGAAGTAGGCATTCATGCAGACATCGACGATGATGCACAGACAGTTTACATTCCGAAGATTCAGACAGAGGCAAAGGATGCAGTAACAGAGATTGATCATACCGAGGCACTGCCAAAGGCAAAGATCATTGATACTGTTTCATATTCTTCACTGTTACCTGGAAAAGAGTATACCGTAACCGGAACCTTGATGAATAAGGAGACTAAAGAGCCAGTCCTGATTGATGGCGAGAAGGTAACTGCAAGCACCACCTTCACAGCTGAAAAGGCAGAAGGAAGTGTTGAAGTTGTATTTGAGTTTGATGCAAGTGCAATCGCAGGAACTACCGTAGTCGCATTTGAGTCTATGGAGTACAAGGGAATCGAAGTCGCTGTTCATGCGGACATTGAGGATGAGAACCAGACCGTCTACATCCCGGATGTTCACACTACCGCAACCGCAACTGACACTGAGGATCATGTAACTGGTGCAAACGAGGAAGTGACCATCACTGATGAGGTTGCACTGACAGGCTTAAAGGTTGGTAACGAATACACCGTAAGGGGTGTTCTGATGGACAGAAATACCGGAGCCGAGATTCAGGTAGGTGGCGAAAGCATTACTGATGAGAAGACCTTTACTGCTGAAACAGCAGACATGACCGTCACATTAACCTATACACTGGATGCTTCTAAGCTTGCAGGTACAACAACAGTTGTATTTGAAACCCTCTATACGGCAGTCACCGAAGAGATGGGTGTTGAGGTCGGCAGACATCACGATCTTACCGACGAGGGTCAGACGGTTTATATTCCTGAGATCCACACCACTGCAGCCGATCAGAAGACTGAGATTAACCATACAAAGTCCGAAGAGACTGCAACCATCATTGATACCGTACATTACAGCCATCTGTTACCTGGCAAGGAGTACACCGTTAAGGGAGTGCTTATGAACAAGGAGACAGGTGAAGAGGTACTTATCGACGATAAGCCGATCACTGCCGAGACTACATTTACACCTGAGAAGTCCGAGGGAAGCGTTGATGTTATCTTTACATTCGATTCTTCACTTGTTGCTCCAAAGACTGTAGTAGCATTCGAAACCTTAGAGTATAAGGGTATCGAGATCGCAGTTCATGCTGACATTGAGGACAAGGATCAGACAGTTTATGTTCCAAAAATCAAGACAACGGCAATCGGAGAGGATACTGAGGACCACATCGAAAAGGCGAAGGAAGATGCTGTTATCGTTGATACAGTAGAATACAAGGGCTTAGAGATTGGTCGTGAGTATACAATGACCGGAAAGCTTGTTGATAAGGTTACCGGAGAAGTAATCACCGATGCCGAGGGCAATGAGATTACCGTATCTGAAACCTTTACAGCAGAAGAAAAGGATGGAAGTATTGATATTACCTTCAAGTTTGATGCTTCTGCACTGGCAGGAAAGTCACTGGTTGCATTTGAGTCTCTTACCGCAGAAGGTAAGGAAGTAGCAGTCCATGCTGATCTTGAGGATGAGGGTCAGACGGTTCGCATTCCGGAGATTAAGACTACTGCAACTGATAAGGTAACAGGCGATCATGACGGCGTTGTTGCAAAGGAAACTACCGTACTGGATGAAGTATTCTACAAGAACCTGATTCCTGGCAAGGAGTATACCGTAAAGGGAACTCTGATGGTCAAGGAGACAGGCGAGCCATTGACAATCGACGGTAAGGAAGTAACCGCTGAAAAGACCTTCACGGCAGAAGAAGAGGACGGAAGCATCGTTCTGGAGTTTACATTTGATTCTTCCGCACTGGCAGGAAAGCACATCGTAGCATTCGAGGATGTAGAGTATAAGGGAATCTCCATAGGATCACATGAGGATCTTGAAGATGAAGACCAGACTATTTCTTATCCGTCTATTCATACAACTGCAACCGATCAGGCTTCTGGATCAAAAACCATGGCACTGGGAAGCAGCGTAACATTAGTGGATACTGTTACCTATACTGGATTGACTGTAGGTAAGACCTATGTAGTTAAGGGAACCATCATGGATAAAGCAAGTGGACAGTCAATCGGAGTAACAGCCGAGACTACATTCACTGCAGAAGCAGCAGATGGAAGTACAACAGTTGCATTTACCTTCGATACGAGTGTATTGCAGGGAAAGACACTTGTTGTATTCGAGACACTGTATGATACCAATGGAAATCAGATTGTCGCTCACAGTGATCTGAATGATGAAGACCAGACGGTAACAGTTCCAGTTCAGCCAGAAAATCCACCAGTTATAACAGGTGATGATTCAACTCCGATGCCGTATGTGGCAGGACTTGCAGCAGCACTTCTTGCAATTGCTGTAATCGTAGCCGCATTGGTTGTTAAGAGAAGAAGAAAGCAGGCATAATTGCCAAACGGATTCCTCTTTTGGGGAATCCGTATAAGAAACATACGAAATATAACACACGAGACACAACACAAAATTATTACAATTCCAAAGCAGTCCCGATGAAGAGTCGGGACTGTAATAAAAAGAAACAAAACAACACGGAACGGAGGGGAAAATGCTTCTAACTGGAATTTTATTTACGCTTGTTGGCATTTTGCTTCGAGCGTATGCCGGAGTTTTTGAGATTCACGATACGACATGGGAAGCGATGAAGGCTTCCATTATTCATAAGATAGCAGCAATTGTAGGAAATTTGAGCCTTGTTATTGGCATTTTATGCCTGATTGTTTCACTTGCAGGAACGGGATGGTAAATGAGATGAGGAAAACGGGGAAAAAAGGAAAAGTTACACAGGCAGTTTTGCTTGTACTATTGCTTATGGCAGTTGCCGTAGCTGGTTATTCTGGATTTCGTTTATGGAAATATTATCATGAGTATCTGGAAGATCAGGAGTTATACGAAAATTTACGAGATGAAATTTTGCAGACTCCTGAGCTTGAAACGGATACAGAGAGCGTGTTCGAATTGGACACAAGAAAAAAGCACCATAAAACATCTGAGTCAGAAATACCATTTGATGTTGATTGGGATGTATTAAAAGACATCAATGAGGATATTATCGGATGGGTCTACTTTACGGGGTTGCCACAGATTTCTTACCCGGTTTTGCAGGCAAAAGATAATGAATATTATGTGCATCGCACATATGATTTATCTTCAAGTGATTCAAAAGCTGGATCAATTTTCATGGACTACCGAATGGCTGGCGATTTCTCTTCTCCGTACTCCGTAATTTATGGTCATAATGTCCGTGACGGATCTATGTTGTCTGATCTTGCTCAATTAAAGGATCAAGATTTGTATGATAAAGAACCATATTTCTGGATCTTGACACCAGATGGAAATTATCGCTATCAGATTTTTTCAATTTTTCAGTGTCACCGCTCAGCAGATGTTTTTCAGCGGTCTTTTGACTATTGGGGAGAAGATTTTTCCAAATGGCAAAGTGAATTAAAGCTGCGAAACAGTATGCAGGGAGACGTTGAATTGGAGGAAAAAGGTCATGTGATAGCATTTTCTACCTGTGTGCCAAATAGTTTTGATAGAACGATTGTTTGCGGAAAATATTTGGATGGAGATTTGATTCCAGATCCACATGCTGAGGAGAAAACTGATGTTAAAGATTCGATTGATGGGAACGAAGAATGAGATTGAATGGTTTGAAAAAATCATGCAAGAACATCCAGATATAGAGATCTTGAAAAAGTCAGAGTTGTATCAAAATAATAGAGAAGCTGATGAATGCTACAGATCCTATGCAGAAGTCAAAGAAAAATAAGGAAAGACAAAGGAGGCATCAAGGAATGAGCAAGAAAATATCAGTTGATCTTACCGACGAGAATGCAGGAGCCTTGTACCAAAATAAGAAAGTACACGGACTAGGTTATGGTCCAACAATCAATATGTTAATTCGGATTTTTTTTAGATCGCCTGATATTCGCGACGATCTAATTGAGATATGCAAGTCAAAAATACAAAGCGGTAATCTTGTTTATCTTGATATGCTACAGTTTCTGACATATGACACACAGCTTACACTTGATGCTGTTTTAGACGGAGTGAGACTTATGAAAAAAATAAATCGAAGGATCTTTCAACCGAATCAGTTTACAGATATTATGCTTAATGGAGCTTGCGACAAAAATAAAGCCAATTTAAGTGATTTTATTAACGATGTTATTGAAGAATATTATAGACCTCTCAATTCACAGTTAAAATACGAAACAGAACTTTTATTTATGAAGCTGAAAATGTCGCAACAGGATAACGGTTTGGAAGAACTGTGTTCTGAAAACGGGACGCAGTTGCAGGCATCGAAACAGGAGACTATATCTCCAAAAGAATTAAAGTCAACTCTTGCGCGATGTGTAGAGATCCTCAAGGATTATCCGATCAGAGATGTCACACCTTTACGCCAGATTTTCACCCATTTTACAAACAGGAGTGGACTTGTATTAAGGTACGATTACATCAACATTGTTAACAGTTGGCAGGATGAAATGTTACATCACCTTAATGATGTGATCAAAACTGTTGATCCAGATTATCCTCTTGGCACTCGCGAATTTGGTGAAAGAAGTAAATATATATTCGCCCATTGGTCAGAACTGTATCAATACTCTGAGATCTATATCGCTTTAGCTACTATTATTGAATGCGAAAAGGTCTACTATCCATTGGATGCTTTTACAACGATCAGCTTAATAAAGCAACTCGATAGAGCAATCATGGAATCATCAAACATCGCCCCTGTTAAAGAACCTTTTGCAATTGATATCTCAAATAGGGACAGATATTATGGAATCCGCTATGAGATAACTATGTATTATACCCATATCGGCTATAGTATATTATCCGGTGATGGTCACTGTGAAAACATACCATCGGGGTTTCAAGCATTCTTGTTGAAAGTGGTAAATATCAATACTCCGCCTGATCCAATAACAGAGGACAATATTGACGCGATTGCAAAGCTCGAAACAGAAGGTCGACGCTTACTTAAACAGTTGGCAACAGCAAGTAATTAACTAGGAGGACAAAACATGACAGTTAGCATTGGTACATTATTGATAGGTGGTATTTGCTTGTTTCTTGCAGGGACATTTGTTGGAGTCGGATTGACTTCGGTTGTGTCGGCTGGAAAGAAAACACAATCGGCTGATACGCTTTGATAACAGCCGTTTATTTCGTGTCCGATTCGGACACGGGAAGGGAGTTAGAAATCTTTGAGAAAGAAAAGAAGAGAACTTATATTGTTTTGCAGTCTGCTGTTGGCAACGACACCAGCATATGCAGAGAATGCAACAGAAGCCGTGTCCATTTCGGACACGGCTTCTGACATAGGATGGACAATAGATGCAAATGAAGAGGTTCAAAGCGTGTCTGAATCGGACACACCGAAAACTCTTGCATCAAATGAAGAAACATCCTCTCCGGAAATTTGGCAGGAAACATATACCTATCTTGCCGATACACAGGATTCACATGCGTTTCCAGACCGGGTTGAAAAGAATGGGGTGCAGTATCAGTTAAAAGATACCCAGTATCAAATCACAGAGCTGACGAAGGAATATAGAAAAAGCAGCACCAATCTATGGGCATATGCAGAATATAATCCAGAGCAGGAAATTGAAGTAGATGGACTGCATTATACACTTGTGGATACCTCCAAAGAAGAGTGGACAGAAAGTGGGCGAAGTAAGACAGTCTCAGTTGATCGTACCTATTTGGAGGGGCAGGAAATTCCAGAAGCCATTGATATTGAATCGACCGATGATATAACAGGAGAAACAATATATGGTAATATTCCGCGAACAGATCTACAAGATGATGGAGCAGGTTGGTGGGAAGGCGGTCTGGAGCAATGGGTAAAGTACAGATGGAACGATGAAACAAGCCAATGGGTATTTGAAGTCGGTGATGAAACCTTTCCGGCAGCATCTGATGATAGTCCGTGGTTTGACGGGTGTGAAAGTAAAATTTTGCAATCATTGAATCTGGATGGAACATTCAATCAGATTACTGGAATCGCATGGGATAGTGACGGCTGGCAGGATGAGAATGGCGGTTGGTGGAAAACCGTGAAAGCAACCGGAAATCGAATGATTAAGCGCTCTCGTGCATGGTTTTCTGGAGAAGTGGCAGAAGCGGATCTACCAATGGTGCGCTATACCAGTCGTTATGTGTCGGACGTAACAGGCTATCTTATTACAGCAAATGTTACTTATGAGGAGATACAGAAGGAAGAACCAATTGTTGAAACGCAAGCACCGACTCAATCAGAACCGACAACTGAGCCTATAACGGAACCGACAACTGCAAGCGTGTCCGATTCGGACACGAAAAACACAATAGCAGGAATGCCGTGGCAGGATCTGGTATTGCTGTTCTTGGAGACAGGAAGCGTTGCACTCGGACTTATTATGATTGGTCTGTTAGCAAAATATCGTCCGAAACCGAGAGCATGGCTTACCGTACCGAAAAAAGAAAGCAAAGGAAAAGGAGAAAAGAATGATGACTAATACAATGAATGTAATGTTACCAGCAGCAGGATCGTTAACCGACTTTTTTACGGCAATTTCGACATTAGCACACGAGTATCAGGCAGCAGGAAATGCAGTGCTGATCGGAATTGCATTACTGATTCTTGGAAGCAAATTTTTGATTGGAGATGATGAGAGTAAGGCGAGAGGGAGAAAGCAGGTTCCATACATTATTATTGGAACTGCAATTATCATGTCAGCTTTTAATATTGCTGCGTCAGCAGGTGCATCGTTAACATTCTGAGTACTGCGAAGGGAGAAAGGGAAGGTATGACAGTGCCTGCATACCTTCTCAGAATAAAATGGATTTTATTAAGATTATATTTACAATAATGGTGAGTGGAATGGCAGTTAGTATTGGCTTTGCTCTTGGAATAGTAGCAGGTGCAACTGTCATTACACGAATTACATTTTCAAAACAAACAGAGCAGAAAGTTCTATACATATTTGGTGTAATAGGTATGGTAATCGGTACTTTATGCAGCCTGTGGTTTGTAGTAAAGCTGTTTTGGAAATGAGCAGGCAAAGGAGGGAGAAAACATGCAGCAGAAGAAGCAGCAAAAACAGGGAAAGAGACAGGAATGGAAAGACCAGATGAAGGAATCAGATCGTATGCTGAAAGGAAATGTACTTCTGGAAAAGCCACAGTGGGTACTTATGCTGACACTTGCAGCAGAGTTTTTGTTGCTTGTTGTACTGCATGTATTGGTTAATACGTTTATTCGATTCTGTAAAGGACATTTAACAGACTGTTTTTCTTGGAGTTGTCTAACGACTTTTTATCCGGCTTTAGCTCCAGTGTATATTTTTTTGGTTATTGTGGCGATTGCAGTAGCAATATTGAACGTATATCGGTTTCGCAATGCTTTTCGTAGTTTGGAGGCAGGGCAAAAAGGAACCAGCCGTTTCACAACAATGGAAGAAATCAAGGAGCAGTATCCGGCAGTATCGGAAATTCCTCAGAAAAATGAAGACGGAAGTATTAAGAGGATACCGGGAAATGGTGGACTTCCGGTTGCAAGTAAAGACGGCTATATGTATTTGGATGAAAGTGCAACCAATGCATTGATTCTTGCGATTACCAGAGCCGGAAAAGGAGAAGTTTTTTCGCTGCGTATGCTGGATAGTTACAGTCGCAGTGAAAAGCAACCGTCACTTATTATACTGGATATGAAGTTTGATCTGAGAAAGATGTGTACGAAAGCATTTCAGGATCGTGGATACGAGGTAATGTCAATCAACTTGGAAAATCCAATGCGCGGTGTTGGATACAATCCACTATATCTGATTACACGTTATTATCAGCAGGGACGAGATTCAGATGCAGAACTTTTGTGTAAAGCATTTGCCTATCCGCATTTTGCTAGTGCAGGTGGAAAGAGCGATGATAATTCTGATTTCTTCCTATCAAACGCGACCAGTGCGTTAGTGGCAACGATTATGGCACATACTGTTGATTGCTTGAGACAGGATAAGAGAGAAAATGCAAAGCTGGCTATGCAGTATCTTACGAAGCGGCAGGCTTATGAGCAGCTAACTGAGGAAGAAAAAAAGAAAGCAAATCAAAGTTATGAAGAGCTGCGCAAAGAAAAAACATTTGTCCAGTGTGTTTTAGAGGCAAAAGTAATACCGGATGATGTCCCGTTTGAAGTACAGGAAACAAATGCAAGGAAAAACAACATGGCATCCGTGATGAATATGTTTACGAACCTTGCTGGAGAGACAGCAGGTAAAAATAAAACGAAGTTGGATGAATATTTTGATTTGAGAGGCAGATTTGATCGTGCAAGAGCTGTATATAGCAGTATTAACGTATCGGGAGATAAAACAAAGGGCAGTATTTTCAGTCAGATGTTGACAAAGCTGAGTCAATATACGTTTGGTGGTATGGAGCAGCTGACGCGAGAAAGCACCTTTTCACCAGAAGAACTTGGCTTTGGAAAAAAGCCAATTGCTCTTTTCCTTCAAGTCCCTTTTTATGATCGATCAAAGGATGCAATTGCTATTTCCATGATTGATCAGCTGTATCAGGCTAATGCAAGAGCCTGTGTGCAAAGTCCGTCTGGAAAGTGTGACCGACGAATCATCTTTCACTTAGATGAGGTTGCACAGTTTCCACCAATTGAAAATTTGGATTCTAAACTTTCAATTTGTTTGGGACTGAACATGGCGTTTAATCTGATCATTCAGACCGATGCGCAGCTGACGCTGAAATATGGCGAAGCTGCGAAAATCA
The DNA here is from genome assembly GCF_037349415.1 of Anthropogastromicrobium sp. Taxonomy (NCBI): domain Bacteria; kingdom Bacillati; phylum Bacillota; class Clostridia; order Lachnospirales; family Lachnospiraceae; genus Anthropogastromicrobium; species Anthropogastromicrobium sp. Next base: position 167,981 of record NZ_JAXWCK010000012.1, on the reverse strand, counting down.
TCAAAGGAAACTGCGGTAATCAGGTTTATCTTCAGACAAGCGAGGAAGAAACGGCAAAACTGTTTTCATCATTGCTTGGGTCAAAGACAATCACAAATGTAAATCGAGTAGGAACAAGATTTGCACTCAATAAGAGTTATACGGAAACGCTGGAGGAACGTCCATTACTTAATCCGCGAGAACTGATGGATTTGGAGGAGGGTGAAAATGTGGTTTTGCGAACCATGTATCGTCGCGATATGCAGGGAAATAAGATTAAACCTCGTCCGATCTTTAATTCACGAAAGGAAGGACGTGCTTTTTTATATCGTTACCAGTACTTACAAGAGTACTTTCCTGATGCAGATACCGTATCAGAAGAATCGTTGCATCTGCCAACACTGAAAGCCGTTCGTGCAGATGAGATGATGTATGATTACGATATTAGCTTTGAAGCTGCAAAATTTGCACAACTTCCCAAACAGATGGAAGAGATTCAGGATGAAATAAAGCGAATGGAAGACGGAGGAGCATTAGAGGAGGACATAGAAGACTTGGATGAAGTATACCGGCAGATGGAAGAGGAAAAAGAGAAATTGGCAAAGAAACAGTTGTATCAGTGGGATACACCAATGGCGCAATCGGAAGATGAAGAAATGGCAACACATGAAAAACAACTTTTGCAGTTTTGCGAAAAACTGGGAGAATATGATATTGAAATTTTTAAGTTACTAAATCAAACCTGTACAGCAGGAGAACTTCTGGTACAAGTAACAAACAGTACGAGCATTCCATTTAAGGAAAAGTATAATCTACTGTTACAGTTAAAAGGAAAGCTGGGACTGGCATGAAAGGAGGCTTGGTGAGCGTGTATGGACTACAAGGATATCTTGTATAACTATGCTGAATATTTTGAGCAGAGTGATGTCGCATCTAACGTGATACGTTGGATTGGATGGCAAATCATTAAGCTGTTGCATGGTATCTGTGATATGTGTCAGGGACTGTGGGAGGCTGTCTTTCAAGCACTAGACTTTACAAAGACATTTGCCGATAAACTGGGAGTTTATTATCCGATATGGTCTGCCATTTTTTTGATTACAATTCTGGCAGTTGGAACGGTGTTTCTATATTCAGAACACCGTCCCCCTTTTTTGAAAAACTTAGTTATCACAATGGCAGTAGTAATGCTGCTTCCGAGCGGAGTGCGCTTGAGTGCGCAGTTGCTTCAGATAGAGCAGACTGTTTTCATGGCGAATGGAAACAGTGTTGCAGATACAACCGTAATCACAAATGTTACTGATCTATTGTATCAGAAAAACAATGACTGGAGTTTTGAGTCACCAAATTGTTTCTCAGGTGCGACGATTAAGTACATTGATCCCAACGAGCAGGTAGAGAAGAAAACAGCTAAAGTTTTTAAGTATTACATGGTAGTAGATGAGGCAAGTGGTGAGGTTACTTATAAAAAGATTGGAAAAGGCTTTTTTGGACTTTTGACACCGCTTTACTATCGGTATTCCATCCACTTCATGGCGATTATTGGTGAGTTAATTGTTAATTCATTGGTGTTGATTTTTGCATCATATCGTTTGTTTCGATTGATTTGGGACATGATATATGGCGAAATTTTGGCATACATATTGTCAGGTGATGTGGTATCCGGTGAAAAAACGAAACAAGTACTTCAATATCTTTTGAATCTGTTTTGGAGCATATCTATTATGATATGGGGCTTTGCGATTTGGAGAGAGTTTGAAATATGGGTAGCAAGCCAGTACACCAATAATTTCATCCGAATCATAATGATTGCATTTGGTGGTGTTGCAATGATTGATGGACCAGATGTTGTTGAGCGTGTCATGGGAATTGATGTCGGCGTGAAGGATGGTATGATGAAAACCATGGGAGCAATGCATTTGATGCAGTCTGGTATTGGAGCTGCGAAAGCAGGAGCAGGAGCCGCAAAAAAAGCTGCTGGGGTTGCAAAAAAAGCAGGCGAAAGCATGTTGAATCCGGGCGGACAGGCACAGCAAAGTCGAATGCAGGAGGCGGCAGGAACAAATGGAAGATCACAGCAGGCACAAGAACCGCCGGGAGGTGCTGGAAATCCCGGAGGACAGGGATCAGAAGACAATGCAAGGAGAGAGCCGCCGGGAGGCACACAGACTTCGGAGCAGCAAATGTCCAATCCTAGCGAGCAGACTGAAAACAGACAGGATGTAGGAAACGAGCAGTCAGGCACAGATTTTTCCGCAGGATCTGGCACAGAAAGTGGAGAAAAACAAGCGGATTCGTCAGTTGCTAATGCAGAAGCGGTACCAACGAATGCAGCAGGAGCAGGTGATGCCACACAGAGTATGCCGGAAATGCCAACAAGCCAGTCAGAATCAACTCAGGGAGCTGGAAAAGAATCATCATCTGGTGATCAGTCACAAAATGGCAATGCTCAAAATAGCAATGCTCGAAACGGACACGCAAATGAGGCAGCTGGTAGCAAAACAGGAAATGAACCACCGGGAAAGGCAAGCACTCCATCTGACAAGCAGGCTACAGCAGAAGGAACGCAAAAGACTACAGGCGAAAACAGTAAGTCAGAGTCAGCAGCACAGAAGAAAGCAGAAAAAACAGAGCAAAGAGGCAATGAGCCACCGGGAGGCGCTTCTAAATCAGGAAAAAGAGGAGAAGCGAATGCAGCAGTCGGAAGGAAAGACGATCAAATGCGACAGGCTGGAGAGAACGATCAGCCGTCCGTTTCCTCGACAAGCGCAGATGGAAGCAATGAGCCATCGGCTATGTCAGAAGGCATAGATGGAGGGAATGAGCCAACGGTTACTTCTGAAGAAACAGGAACAAACGGAGAGCCATCACTTGCATCGGCAGATGCAAATGGGGAGCTATCTGGTACATATTTCGCATCAGAAGAAATTCCTAATTCTGTTGCTGCGGATATGGAAGGTAGTTCAAATGGAAAATCCGGCAGTGGATATACGGATATGCCAGGGAAATCATCTGAGCGTGTCCAAAACGGACACACTCAAAATACAAGAACTGGTAAGAGAAACACACAAGACCACAAGATGTTGAATCCAGAAATGAAGGATGCACCTTTCAATGAAAAATCATTCTCAAATGTTTCAAAAAGAACTGCTGGGCAAAAGGCAAAGACTGCTTCACAAAGCAAAAAAAGCTTAGGCAGTCGTGGACAGAAAAGCTTGAATCAGTCATTGCCATCGGATTCAGAAAAGCGTGTCCGAAACGGACACACTCAAATCAGTGAGCCACCAAAAGAAAACAAGCAGGAATAAAGGCGCAAGAACCGCCGGGAGGAAAGAATGGCATATCATGTAACGAAAGACTTAAAAGCCGAAATTAAGGTTGGCGGAAGTCTTTTTCTGAAGGATTTGATGGGGTTGATTTTGTTTCCGGCAATCATGTATTTTCTGACTGGAGCGATTGTGGCAGACGGATTGAAGATTGTCTATATCGTTTACAACGTAGTTGTTGTGTTAGCGTTATTGCAGCGTCCGAAAAGCAATCCGGGAAAACAGGTGTGGCAAATCTTTCTCTTGATAATGAAAGAGGATGAACAAACCTACCATATGATTAGCCAATGGACAAAATCTGACAGGGAGGACAGAACATGAAAAAAGCAAAAAAAACGATTGCCGGAATGGAAAGCCTGTTCGAGATTCGGCAATATGACATGAAAAATTCATGTTTCAAACTGCAAGGGGGTCGATGCATGGATTTGGTTCGTGTGATCTGTACAGACTTTCAATCCATTCGAGAAGTGGATCTGGAATATGAAAATTTGAAGATGGAGCAGTTTTATAGCAGATACCCTTCCGATATTAAACTGGTTTGCGTGAATATGCCGGAACGCTGTACGGAGCAATTAGCATTTGTTTCCCATAAACTGGAAAATTGTCAGCATGAGTGGAAAAGAAAGGCATTGAGGGCAAGGAGAATGGAGCTGGAGTGGTTGGAAAAAAATCGGCAAAGAAAAGAATATTACTTGTTTCTATATACCGATTCCCCAGAGCAACTTTCCGATGCAAGAGGTGGAGCGATTGCCCGCCTAGAGGATGCCCGTCTGGTGATGTCAATCACCAGACAGGAAAAAATAGAAGTATTAACAAAGATGATGAATCCAGAACAGACTTTTTTTAACAAGATCAAACTGGAAGAAAAAGAAACGATGGATCGAGATGGATATGATTCCCGTCTGTTGGCTGCAATTCAGCCCGCAGGCGGGATTCGCTTTCATTCGGCTTACATCAGAACAGGAAGTAATTACGGAGCCATTCTGACAATCTATGATTGGAAAAATGAACTGGATTCGCATTGGCTGTCCCCTCTTGTCAATCAAAACAATTTGATTGTGTCGGCAGACTTTGGAATAGCTGATACACGAGAAGTGAAACGAATGATAGATCGTTCTTTTACGGAACAAAAGATTCGTTTTCAAACGGAGCATAAAGACGGAGAGCAGATGGACGCAGGGCGACGTTATCAAGAACTGAAAGAGCTGCGAGATGCCGTGGCAAATCAGGGAGAGACACTTCGCTTTGTAACAATCCGACTATACGTTTCAGCAAAGAAATTGGATGAGTTGGAAGAGCGAGTCACCAAAATTCAGAGCGCAGTAGAGACAGCAGAGTATCATTGCACGGTACTTTTGCATGAGCAAAAGCAGGAATGGCAGGCTTTGTTACTGCCATATAAAAGGCAGCAGAAATTGTCAAATGCACGAGACGGTCAGATTCTTCCCGGCAGTGCAATCAGTGACGGGAATCCATTTAACTTCTCCTACCTTTCTGATCCGTACAGTTGCTATATGGGATCAACTCCTACAATGGGAAGCTTTAATTTCAATCTGTTTACAAAGACGAAAAAGCGATTATCCTACAATGCACTGGTCTATGGTGCTATGGGAAGTGGAAAGTCTACGCTTTTAAAGAAGCTGATTGAGGTGCAGGCTTTGTTTGGCGATTACGTTCGCATACTGGATCCGTCTGGCGAATATCAGCCGCTTGTGGAGGCATTGGGGGGCAAGTATCTATCCTTGGACGGCAGAGACGGTATCCTTAATGAATTTGAAATTCAAAAAACAGACGAGAATGAGGGCACATGTTGGGTACAACATGTTTCCAAATTAACTGCCATTTATCGTCTGCGACGGCAAAATCAATGTGGACAAAACGAACTTAATACATACAGTAAGCTGCTGCTTGATTTTTACATAAGTTTTGGCATTATTCCAAAGGATGGAAAGATCACACAGCAGACTCCTGTTTGTGGTTTGCCGTCAGAATATTATCCCACCATGTCGGATTTTTTATCTTATTTAAACAGGCGCATTCAGGAATATGAACCATCAGCAGATGCCGAACATGGAGAGTTGGGAAAGAAGTTTCTTCTGCAGGCGGATGAGATACGCAGCACTTACGAAAATCTGGTACGAAACTATGGAAGTTTGTTGGATGGTCATACAAGCATCCAAAACATCAGCCAGATACAAGTACTGTGTTTCAATGTCTATACTGTGTTGAAGCTGGAACCAGCAATCTGCTCTGGTATTTTGTACAATGCATTGATGATGTACTGGGATCATTGTGTTCGAGTCGGAAGCAGAATGAAGGCTTTATATGAGAAACGAGAAATTGCAGAGCGTGATGTTATCCACAGTATGGTTGTGGTAGATGAGTCGCATCATATTTTGAATGCACAATTTGTTGATTGCGTGCGCCAGATGACAGTTATGGCTCGTGAAATGCGAAAGTACTTTTCTGGCATCATTTTTGCTACACAGTTAATTACAGATAACCTCAAAGGTGATAATGCATCATCAGAAGAGAAAGCCGTGCAGGACTTATTTGATCTTGCTACCTATCGCTTTATCGGAAAACAGACAGCAACATGTATTCCAGTGCTGGAAAGCAAATTTCCGGGTATGTATACGGAAACGGAATTGTATCGAATCCCTTCGTTAGACATGGGGTCATTTATGGTAACGGCAGGGGATCAAAATTTGGAAGTAAAGTTTTTTATTACGGAAACGGAAGATCGCTTGTTTGCCGGAGGACGATAAGTGAATGAATCATAAAAAAGCATTGTTGAAGATTCTGAAATGGGCAGGATCTTTTTTAATTTCTACGTTGTTTTCAGCACCAATCATTATTGTGCTTCTGATCGGTGGCATGGTAATGGCTTTGTTTGGAAAATCTTCAAGATCGTCTAGTGATGTAACATTTAAAGATAGCGTTTCTGTTACAAATACTGCAGCACTCATTTGCGAGTATTTTTCAGAGGCAGGATATACTGATATTCAGATTGCTGCTATTTTAGGTAATTTGGAGTGGGAATCCCGATTGGATTATAACTCATATACACAATTAAAAAAAGGTGGAACTGCAATGGGAATCGCCCAGTGGACAAACTACAGTGGAACAAATAGTCTGGAATTATTCGCAGAATCAAAAGGCATGGAATGGAATGATCTGGAACTGCAATGCATGGCAATAGATGCCACGCTGCACAACCAAAATCCTTATTCTGGCTGGTATGATACCGGGATGGGAAAGTACTATGGAGTCACGAAAGCAGATTTTTGGGAAGGTGATTTGTATGACGCAACGATGTCTTTTTTCTGTTGTTTTGAAGATCCAGAGGAATATCCGGCTGGCTGCAATAATCATGGATATGCATCGGCATCGGGTTGTCTGTCAGTGTCGTTTGACTGTGGAAATGGTCATGGACGTTATCCATACGCTTAAAAATATCTTGAGAATATGGAAAACGGCGATTTGAGTGGTGATCGTGATGAAGAGGAACGCGAATCGGATGCAGATGGAGAAGTTACATCGGAGGAACCATCAGGCGGCATGGAGATTCCGTTATATTTGCAGGGAAACTATGCATCAGTAGCATGGGGAGACACCAACCTTGCAAAGTCAGGATGTGGTCCGACCAGTCTGGCGATGGTGATGACATATTTGACAGGTGAGACGGTTACTCCGCCAGATATGATTGCATGGAGTGGTACTGCATATTTGACACCAACAGGCAGCTCATGGGAATTTTTTCCGGCAGCAGCGGCACACTACGGAGTAGGGTATCGCAAGGTAAAAGATCGGGCAAGTGTAGTAGAAGCATTGGAAAATGGCTATCCAATCATTGCCAGAGAACAGCCGGGAAGCTTTTTTTCACCTGTTGGGCATTTTATTGTTTTGCGTGGAGTAACGGATGATGGGCAGTTTTTGGTTAATGACCCAGCCGGAAAGTATTCTGTAAACCGAGAGTTTACATGGGATGAGATTGAGCGAACAGAAAATTTCTATATGATCTTCGGGGAGTAACCGAAGAGAAAGGAGACATTATGGATGGCGAACAAAAACGTGTGTTTCTTGTGCTGGCGGATGATGAGATAGCTGGAATCCGACCGCCAAAGGGAATTTATTTTACAAAGTTTTTGTCAGCAGCGCAGGAAATGTGGATTTCAGAAAAGATGATGAAACAAAAGAGAAATCCATATGTTTTGACAGCAAGAAGTATGTTGATTCCTGTTTTCGAATGCCGAATGGAGGAAGGAGTCCCTACCATTCGCCCGAAAAAGGAAAGAACAAAGGAGAATGCTTATGAGCTTTAATAATTCGACACAATGCCGAAGAGAGCAAAGCAGCTGCAAACAGTGTATTTATAATAAGCATTGTATGGAGTATGATCGGCAGTATACATGCAGTTGGTTTCAGCAGAAGGAGGAAGAAAATAAGTGCGGTTGGAACATGCAGGAAAAAAGAAATCCTATTTAATGGCAGCAGCAGGTATTCTAGTTGGGTATCTGTTTTTCTTCACATCATCATTGTGGTATCCGGGTCAAAACAACGCATCAGAGTATACACCGATTGGACAGTTACAGAAGATCGGTGAGACAGAGAATAGCGTTACGATTGAATATTGGGCATATGCATCAGAACAGCAGGCAATGTCTGTGGAATTAGATGTAAATACAGCAGAGAAAGTATCTTTTGAGGCAGTTGATAAAAAAAGGAGAGAAATTCCAGTTACTGTGAAATTATCACAAGCAGGTACCTATGTACTGGAGCTGGATTCCGTGCAACCGGATTTTCAAGCCGTATCCTTGCGTGTGACCGTAGAAGGAAAAATCATTCGATTGTATACCAATGAGAAGCAAGTTGACCAGGTTAAAGAATTGAAGTTTTATCAAGATTTAGATGGATATTATCAAGCCAGAATCAATCGAAACATTCAATCGCTGGAGCAGGAAATTGCAGACCAGAAAGAGTTGATTCAAAAGCTAAATGAGGAAATTTCTTCCTGTCAGAAACAGATTGACCAGACAAATGAGCGTTTACCGTATCTGTCCAGACAGCAGCGAACTGATGCAGAAAATTCGATAGAGGATTGGAAAAAGCAGATAGAAAGTTACCAGACTCAGCAAAAGGAAGCAAAGGAACGGATTACAGAGCTGACAGATGAAATTGAAAACCAAAAGAAGTTAATTTCCGGGGAAGGTGGTGTGCCCGAATCGAACACAGAAAATTCGGTAACAGGTGAAATAAAAGAAACAGATTCAAGCGTGTCCGAATCGGACACGGAACAAGTGGAAGGAGAGTCAAAATGAAATGTATCTTTGTTGGAGATTTAGAGGATGATGCAGGATTTGTTGCGGAGGTCTTGCAGGAAAAGGGAATTGAGTTAATTGAAGCCGGAGTTTACGACCAGATTGAAAAGACAATCAATCCAGTCATTGAGGCACAAGCTGAGATTGTTGTTTATGATTTACTAGTATTATCGGATCAGCCGGATGAATTGGTTGATATTATCAATCGAATCCAACAATCCAGAAACGGTGCAAAAATTATTTTCTTGGCAGCTGGAAAAGGAACTAACACACCAGTTATTGATAAGCTGCTAAAGGCAGGATATGTAAATTTCGTATTGGAGTCGACTTATGGTGCGAAGAAAACAAAGTTCGCAAGATGCCTTACGAACTACTATGAGAGCAATGCAGGAAATGTAAACCAAGAACTGAAAGAAGCGGATTTGCCGCATGAACTTCATTTCATTGCATTTGCAGGCACACAGTCTCGGATTGGAACAACCACTCAGGCATTACAGTATGCTGGATATTTGGCAGACTGTGGAGAAAAGGTATGCTATGTGGAAGAAACTTCTGATGGTTTTCCGCATTGCCTGTTGGGACTGTATCAGTATGCAGTAGAGACGGGAGACTGCATTACTTATGCAGGTATCCCAATGTATGAGAGAAAGCCGATGCAGGAACTTCTAAAAATGGACTATGAGTATTTTGTTTTGGATATGGGAAGCATGAAGCAGGAGCAGTTTTTATCAACTCTATTTTTCGATAGCAGAGTAAAAAGAGTAATTGTTGCCGGAGCAAAACCGCAGGAGTGGATACATACCAAAACTGCACGAGCAAATGTATTGTGTAGGGATGCAGCCTACATTATTTCGTTTGCATCCAATGAGGATATAGTGGGGATCAGCAGCAGCTTTGCAAATCCACCACTATTTGCAGCATGGATTCCTGATATGTTTGCAAGAGATCAAGAGGATCTGAAAGCAGGATATGGATATTTGTTTTCAGAAGATAGAAAAAAGAAAAAATCTGTGTCCGAATCGGACACGGGAAAGCATCGTAAGCACAGCAGAAGTTCACGGGCAGGGAGGACATCATGATTACCCAATATTCGCATCAGCAGATCACACTTTCCGATAGGGAAAAAGAGTATGCATGGTTTCACTATGCAGCGCAAATTATCAATGCAGGCTGTATGGATCAGAGTCTGAGCGGATACAGTATAACAGGAACTGGAAGTGATGGAAAAACAGTTTCGGCAGAACTGACAAACGAGGAACTGTTTCAAATTTTTTCCGAAGTGACAACAAAGTATGGAAAAGAACTTATAAAAGCACGAATGCAGGAAGAAAGTCAGATGGAACAATCCATGTTGCAGGAAGATGTGCAGCCAGATCCACTAGAACGAAAAGACTTTCAGATCCAGATCGTGCGACACAAGTTAAAAACGAGAAAAGCAGATGTCAGTATCGCATGGGGTAACAATATAAAGGTAGAAGGGATCAGCATTAACAGCAGAAGCCGTGGAGGAGTCCGACTGGTGCAGCCAACACTGTTTGGCACAGATGGACAACGTACCCAACTAATTCATGTTGGAGATGCGCTTCAAAATGCAATTCTGGACGCATATAACAAAATGCCGGACGAGCAGGAAATGCTTCGTACAGTATATATTGCAAAGCAGACAGGATTCTTTGTTCGTACCATTCCAGTGCAGGAAGGAAAGGTAATTGGATATGCAGATATTCAGATTGGTAACGAATTACGAATTGATAAGGTAAGAATCCGAAACAATGAAGGAAAAAAATCAGTTATGTACCCGTCAGAATCAATGGGAAGCGGAGTAAACCGCAAATGGCACAACTTGGCATCTGAATTACCAGATAGTCGTTTGCATGAAAAAATCCTACAAGTGTTCGAAGAAGAACAGAGAAAACATCAGCGTCAGACAGGTCGTTCTCACTCACACCGATCTGAAAGAGAACCAGAAGAGGAGGAAGAATGGGAACGATGATAGAAAGCGTGTCCGAATCGGACACGGAAAGGAGGCAGTGAGAAATGAAGGATCAGCAGAAAAGCAAACGGCAGTTCTTTGGCATATTGGTTGTATCATGGGTGCTGATGTTGATATTTGCAGCGCTATATGTGCAGCAACTTCAAAAGGAGAAGGCTTGGAATGAAGCAGGAGAATTGACAGACGTATCGGAATTGGAAGCATTGAGGGCGGACTATGCATCGGCAGTTGCCAGATACGATCAAGCGGAGGAAAAAGAAGCAGAACGTAAGAAAGTCAATGATACCGTGCTATCCTTCCTTGATGCGTATTTTCTTTTGCCGGACAGCCGAGAGGCGCTTTTGTCCGGCTGTGAAAATTATGTGGCAGAAGATGCATGGCGGACACTTGAACTTTTGTCGAAAAATAAAAAGTACAACTCAAACGAAAGAGAACTGTTTTACTACAGAGAGGATTGTACCGAGCATGAGGAAGATGATGGCATCTATGAAGCATTTGCTATTTTTACAATTCGAGAAATAGATGGAAATGAGGCAAGTGATCAGAGTTATATGTTGGCGGTTACAGTAGAGGCAGATGAAGAAAGTACCGAGATTAACGACATTCAAACATTGACTGAAATTTATTTCCATGCAGACTGAAAGTGTGCAAAAACGACTCTATTTTTGTTAAACAAATGTAAAACAAAAATCCAGTTTAAAAAGAAAGATCAAGGATTCGAGTAATTTTATGTTAAACAAATGTAAAACAAATAAAGAAAAAGTGATATCAAGGATTTTGTAGGCTTTGCCTACTATCAGCCGCAGGATGATATCAAAATCCCTTATGCTCTTTTCAGTCTCAGACCAGATATTGGTCGGAGACTGAAAACATGCAGATTTGACCTTGCGGTCAAGAAAAAAAGCCGCGAAAAACTGTGTCCGATTCGGACACATGCGGCGAAAAAAGTCATCAAGGAAGGTGTTTGCAATGAATATTTGCATTCGTGGGATCAACGAAAGCGTTATAAAGTCACTTGATCAAGCAGCTGGAAAACGTGATATTAGTCGAGAAGAGTATCTTAGACAATGCTTGGAACGAATTGCATATGATGATCGCGCACTAGAAAATCGTTATGTGCAACAGTTGCAGAAATTAACGAGTTGTATTCAACAACAGCAAAATCAATTAAATATATTGACTGATTCAATAAAAGAAATTGCAGAATATACGATTCAAAAAGAATCAGAGTTTGAAGGATAAGTGAAATGGAAAAAGAATATAAAAGTAGCATTAAAGGAGTCAGGTTAACACAGGAAGAAAAATCAATTGTCGAGAGTATCCAGAATGAACAGCAACTTTCTGATTTTTCAAAAGCGGTTTGCTACATATTACATGATTACCTGAGACAGCAGGAAGAAATTCAGAATTTGCAGCAGAAAAACCAAAAACTAGAGGAAGCAAATCAAAAGCAGATGACAAGAATCCGTTTGGCAAGTAATGGAGCAGATGTCAGTACGCAGACGGTTATTGAAGTTTTAAATACACTGTGCTGGCAGATGCAGATGAAGGATTTTCGTTCAACAGACCAAATGCTGCATCCGGTAGTTGAGGAGGCACAGAAAACGGTGAAAGAAAGAATTGCCAATTACAAACAGAAGAAGGACTTCAAGCAAACTTAAAAGGTGTGTCCGAATCGGACACAGAAGGGAAGATGTATGGCAGAGACACCAGGACTGGTTGCAGTCACGAAATTTGTCCGACCGGGATCAAAGACCTTTGCATCCTATATTAACTATATGGATCGCGATGAAGCAATAAAAGGTGGCAACGTCAGAGCCAGTTATAGTGCATATTCGGAAGAATACATGGGAAATCCAGAAAAATCAACTGGGTTATTTAGTATGGACTATGACCAGTTATCAGCTGATACCGCTCAAATTTATAAGGAGCAATTCCAAAAAGCACAAGATGATGGTTCGTTGCTCTGGCAGACAGTTATCAGTTTTGATAATAGGTGGTTGGAAGAATTAGGTATTTATGACTCATCAACACAAGAATTAGATGAAGCTCGTATTCGCGGTATGACACGAATATTTATGAAAACGTTACTGGAAAAAGAAGGATTGCATCTTGCTTCTTGGACAGCAGCAGTCCACTACAATACAGATAATATCCATGTTCACATCGCAATCGTAGACCCAGAGAGCGAACGGGAAAAGGTGAAAGATGGAAAGTATGCCGGAGAACCCAAAGGAACATGGAGTATCCGTTCCATTCGGTATGCAAAATCGGCTGCGGTCAATGAACTCCTTGAGCTGGATCAGGAGATGAAGCGGCTAAACGACTTGGTTCGTGAGTGTATTGTAAAGCCACTTCGGGAACATGGGCAGGAAGAAATGCTTTTGCAAAACGATTTGGAACAGTTGCTTGCAAAGTTAGAAAATGAAGTACCAGACTTCCATAAATGGAAATATGGGCTTACCGATATGAAACCATACCGGAGTGAAGTAGATCGGATCACCAGCCAGTGGTTACAGCAGGTGCATCCAGAAGAATATAGAGAAATTCAAAAGCTCTGGAATCACTTGCAAAGTCAACAGGAAAGAGCGTATGGAAGCAGCAGTCAGAAAAAATCGTATCAAAACAATCAGGAATCAGACTTGTACAAAAGATGTGGAAATGCGATTTTACAAACTTTAAGAGAGACAGAGCAACAGAAGCGGCAATGGGATAAGAAACAGCAGACTGTCAGTAAGCGTGTCCGAATCGGACACGGTATTTCAAGGCTTTCGATAAGAAAGTTAAGTCGTTATTTCGAAAACAGTTATCAGCATTATAAAAACGTTGCCGCATATGAGTATGCGCAACGTCAAATTAAGTGGCAACAACAGCAGGAGATTCAAGAGGAAGACGCGCAGATTCAAGAGGCAGTCTGGTTGGATCAGCAGACGTAATAATGAAGGGAAGTGATGGAAGATGGAGGAAGAATGGAAAAGATTGTCTGAAAAGGAATTTCAGATCATGACTTACATATGGGAAGAAAATCGTCCACTTACCATGAATGAAATCCGAGAAAAAATAGGTACACAAGGAAAACCAGCAAATGTGTCTACTACCAGTTCGCAAATACGAGGATTGATTGAGAAAGGTTTCATCAGCCAATCAGGACACCGAGGGCAGATGGCAAGATATATGGCATCGGTGTCAAAAGAAGCGTATTACAAGTGGGAACTTCATGAATTTCGGAAACGATGGAACTTAACAAGTGTCCTTCGGGTTATATAAAACTACAAAGACAGAAAGGAAAAACCAATGGAAGAAACGATAAAGATTCAAAGAGCAGAAACAGAAGAAAACAGAAAGCAACGCTATTGTGACTATGAAAGAGCATTGAAGCAGTTGAGGAAAATGAAGCAACAGGAGGAAAAACAACATGCGATTTGAAGAATTTAAAGATATGCTGAAAAGCGGAGATTTGGAACAGATCCGTCCGCATCTTGCATTTGAGATGATGCCAGCAGATTCACCGAAAACAGAACGATACAACGATTGCCCGTATATTGCCATTCAAGACATGTATGCAATACCTATCATATGGGCATCACTTGATGATCATGCCGGAAGCCTTGCAAAAAAGCCATTTACAAGAGAACTCTGTGGTTATTTTGGAATTGGTTGCGGAGAAGCAATTCAACTGGTTCAAGATGAAGTGGCGAAGAAAGCACTGACAGTTTGCGAATTGCAAAGCTTTATGAATCAAGATTTTGAAAAAGGAATGTCCGGGGCAGCACGAAATGAAGCATTGTATGTGGCAACGACAAAAGATTTTTTCTATGGTGCCGGGGTAATTTGCACTTATCATTTTTTGCAGGATGCAGAAAAACGTATGGGAGGAAATTATTATATTCTGCCGTCATCTGTTCATGAATGGATGATTGTAAAAGAGGATAATGTGATTGAACCGAAGCAGTTTTTGGAAATGGTCAGAGCGGTTAATCATAATCCTTATGCAGTAAACGAATCAGAGCGTTTGACGGATAATGCATATCATTATGATGCAAAAACAAAACAGTTGGAAACAGCTGAGGAATATGAAGCCAGACTTGAAAAGGAGAGAACAGAAAGAAGAAGATCTCGCTACAGTCGAAAGAAGGAAAAGCAACAGGAACGTGAAGAACCAGAAGAAGAGGAAGAATTGGAAAGATAAGCAATAGAGGAGCGTGTCTGATTCGGACACGCTCTTGTTAGGAAAGGAGTTGCAGTGAAGAAAATGTCAATGAAAACCGATAATTATAACAAAAGTGTTCGGGAAGAACAAAAAAGACGCTATGCAGATCAAGGCGAGGATATTTCGGAGGTTGAATTAGAAGAAACATCTGATCCAGTAACGGAGGATATGTAATATGGGAAAAGCATATGATCGTGTTATGGAGAGTCGAAAAGAATTGACCAAACAGCTGATCTCGGAAATGTCTCAGGGGGAATTATGCTGGATCAAGGGGTGGAACAGTACGGGAAAAAGACCGTACAATCCAATAACAAAAGCCGTTTATAAGGGTGGAAATCGCTTTCGGTTGATGTTAGCAGCTCACATTGAACAGTATACCGATAACAGATGGGTTACATTTGCACAAGCACAAGAAAAAGGCTGGACGGTAAAAAAAGGGGAAAAAGGAATGCTCTGTGAAAAGTGGATATTTGAAGAAAAGAAAACGATAAAGGATCCGATTACTGGTGAGAAGGAAACAGTCTATGAAGAATTGGAGCATCCAAAGGTAAATTACTTCGTTTTATTTAATGCAGCACAAGTGGAGGGTATGCCTGTACTGGAGAAACAGCCAGAGCTTCCTAAAGACGAACAGTTGATGTTAGCAGATCGGTTTGTGCGTTCATCTGCTTGTCCGGTAATTGAGCAGCTAGATGAAACAGAAGCATACTATAGTCCGGCACGGGATGAAGTTCACCTTCCGATGAGAAACCGTTTTTATTCTTCTACTGAATTTTTGGCAACTGCGATCCATGAGATGAGTCACAGCACCGGGCATCCGTCACGGCTAAACAGACCACAAAAAAATGTGTTTGGAAGTAAAGAATATGCGAAAGAAGAACTAATTGCAGAGTTATCTTCCGTGTTTGTGCAGGCAGACTTAGGAATTGATATTGGTGCAAAACAATTATCGAATCATGCAGCGTATCTTCAGAACTGGATCGGAGCGCTAAAAGAAAATCCCAATGTGCTATTTCAGGCGAGTTCGGATGCAAGTCGGGCATCTGATTTTTTGATGGAACAGTATCAGAAGAGCCTGATCATGGAGCAAAAGAAGGAAAAGGGAATAATACAAAATGCGGATGAACAGAAAGAAGAAAAGCCAAAAAAAAGAAAATTTGTCAGCCATTTGACGGAAAATCCCTATTCACGGAGACTAAAAAAGGAACAGGAAACGGAAATCGAAGAAGAATTAGAACGATAACACGCGAGTGTGTCCGAATCGGACACGCTGATAGAGTGATAAAAAAACATGTTTGAACAAAAAAGCCTATTGACAGCATGTAGATTATACGCTACAATTAAAGCAAAGGGCAGAATAGGTTCAAGCGGAAAGGAAGAACATGAACAGAAAAAAAGTAGAAGAGTATAGCACATTGTTAAGAGATAGTGCTACGATTCTGCAATCGGATACCGAGCTATGGAAACAATTTCTGCACTTTGCAACTCAATTTACGCACTATCGTTTCCGCGATCAGCTGCTGATCTATGCACAAAATCAGAAGGCAACAGCTTGTGCAACATTTGCCCAGTGGAAGAAAATCGGACGTTATGTCAGGAGCGGAGAACACAGTATTGTGCTGCTTGATGAGACAGGAAATCGTCCCAGATTAAGACATATATTTGATGTGACATCGACTGGTCCCACACAAGAATTTGCTTACAAACCGAAGCCAATATTGCCGGAAGAAAGAGAAGAGTTGGCAAAAAGATTGAGTACGTCTTATGCAAGAGAAAATTCATTGTATGCAGCGGATGCCAAAAGATGGGACAATAATCTGGAGCAAACATTGTCTCAGGTTGCAATGTATATGACGCAGGAATACTACGGTGTATCGTTGGAACAGGCAATGGAACAGTCGGGCAAAGATGAATTTCCGGCATACTATGTGGCAACAGCAACGAGTGCAATGTATTTGCTGCTTTCAAAGTATGGATTCGAGCAGGAGGCAAATCAACTTGATTTTTCCTGCATGAGCCAGTTAGATGAGCAGAGTTTTGAAAATGTAGGAACCGCCGCATCTGCAATTTTAAGCCGAACGGCACGGATGGTTCGACAGATTCATCCGCAAATTCAAAGAGAATCGCAAAAGCAGACAGAAAGGAGCGAAAGTTATGAAAAAGATGACAATGGAAGATCTGCGCAAGAGAATCACCTATCATCAGGAGGGGGACTTCATGGTACCGGACATCGGGCTGCCGGAGGAAGAGGAGGACGAACCGGAACTGAGGAAATACGGAATGATGAGAAAGAAATATCTGGAGGAGAATCAATTTCTGCTGTACGAGCGAATGGCGATGAACGGGACTCTGTTTCCAGAAATGAGGAAGGTGGACGAAGCAGCAGACCGGATCAAGAAGCAGATGTTACCGAAACTGGCTCAGGAAGCAGGAGCAACGGACGAGCTGAAACGGACGGATCAGTTCGAGTGGGTTCGCAGAATGGAAGCTTGCAACCATCAGGTAGAAGAAGTAATTCTGGCGGAACTGGTGTACAGCTGACATTATCCGATTATTTGGAAATGCGACCGACAGATCGCGAGAGCGTGTCCGATTCGGACACGCCGAAAACAATGGAAGAGGAACAGGAAGCAGGCGGAGAGAGTCCGGCTGCTTCTTTTATGCCTAAAAACGAGATACCGGAATCAGAAGTGGTAAGAATACTTCAGTCTGGTTCCGGTATTGAAAATGGGAAGATTCGAATTGCAGCTCTTTTTCTAAGTGAATCAGATGCCAAAAAACGTGTGGATTTTTTAAAAGAGGAATACGGAACCGGAGGACGTACACACTATTTCGAGGATGGGACGCATGGTTGGGTAGACTGGGATGCAAAAGGAATTTTGATTTCCAAATCTTATTCATCAGATGCAGCCAGATTACGTTTGCCATGGACACAAGTGGAAAAAAGACTGGGTGAATTGATTCGCTATGACCAATATCTTAAACCAGATGAAAAAGAAGAACTCTCTAATATTGAGAATAAATATGGGACACTTCCACTTCCAATGGTGAGATTTGAATATCCTTATGAGGACAGAACATCGGAGCCAACAGAAAGTGAAACACAAAATTTTGGCTTGGCGGATGATTTACTTACGGTAAGGGAAACAGAAGATGGATATGTTGTATGGGATAGTATGCAGGAAGGTATACATACGGAACCGGACGGAACTATAGGCGGTCCATATGCTGATAAGGCGCAGGCTCAGTTGCATAAATATGAGTTCGAGAAAAAAATTCTGGAGAGATCAGAACAGAATAAAAGTCATGTGCTTTCAGAACAGGAGGAAACGCAGGCTGCACCAGAAAAAGAAGGTGTGTCCGAATCGGACACGCAAAAAGCAGACGGACAGGAAGAAACAGAGACAGGCATATCCGACAGCTTAATCGAGCCGGATCAGTTCATCCAATCAAAGCCTGTTCCGGCACAAAACTTCCATATCACAGATGACCACATTGGAGAAGGTGGAGCAAAACAGAAGTTTCGAGCCAATATGGATGCCATCCATACATTACATCAACTTGAAATTGAGAATCGAAATGCAACTGAGCAGGAACAGGATATATTATCAAAATATGTCGGCTGGGGTGGCTTGGCAGATGCGTTTGATGAGAAAAGGGATGCATGGGCAGACGAGTATCACGAGTTAAAAAACACATTGACGGAGGGAGAATATACAGCTGCGAGAGAAAGCACATTAAATGCACACTATACCAGCCCTGTAATCATTAGGGGAATCTATCGTGCATTGGAGCAGATTGGATTCAAAGGCGGAAACATACTGGAACCATCAATGGGCATAGGTAACTTTTTTGGAATGTTGCCAGATTCGATGCAGAATAGCAGGTTGTATGGTGTGGAGCTGGATTCTGTCAGTGGTCGCATTGCAAAGAAATTATATCCAAAGGCTCAGATTACGGTAGCTGGATTTGAAACGACAGATCAAAGGGATTTCTATGATTTGGCGATTGGAAATATTCCATTCGGAAATTATAAGGTGAATGACCGGGCTTACAATAGACTAGGTTTTTCTATCCATAATTATTTTTTCGCAAAAGCACTAGATCAGATACGAACAGGTGGAATTATTGCATTTGTGACAAGCCATTACACAATGGATTCTAAAAATCCGTCCGCACGACGTTATCTAGCTCAACGTGCAAAGCTGCTAGGCGCAATTCGGCTGCCAGATAATGCCTTTCGAGCCAATGCAGGAGCAGAAGTTGTTTCGGATATTTTGTTCTTTCAAAAAAGGGATCATATCATTGATGTAGATGAAAATTGGATTCATCTCGAAACAGCAAGCAATGGATATGCGATCAATAGTTATTTCACAGAACATCCAGAAATGGTACTTGGAACACTGGAAGAGCAAAGCACACAGTTTGGAATGAGCTGCACGGTAAAAGCAGATCCAAATCGCAAGCTGTCGGATGCACTTGAAGAGGCAGTCAGCCGAATTGCAGGGCATTACGAATCAGTCCAATCAACTCGAAGTAGAAGCGTGTCCGAATCGGACACGCAAAAAGTAGAGGAAACTATTCCGGCAGATCCGTCAGTCAGTAACTATTCTTACATACTAGAAAATGGTGAAATTTACTATCGTGAAAACTCAATTATGCGAAGGATAAATCGTTCTGGTGCTGCGAAGGAGAGAACAAAAGGACTGCTGCAAATTAGAACCGCGCTAAAACATGTCATGCAGCTCCAAATTGAAGATGCACCGGATGAAGAAGTCCATCGTGCGCAAGAACAACTTGGAAGCGTATACGATGCGTTTACGAAAAAATATGGTCTGATCAATTCCAGACAAAATGCGCAGGTATTAGACGGAGATTCTTCTTATTTTTTAATGTGTTCCTTGGAAAATATCAACGACAAGGGTGAGTTAGACTCAAAAGCGGACATTTTCACAAAAAGAACCATTCGCGCACAACAGGAAATCACAACCGCAGAAACACCAGAGGATGCATTGGCAATTTCCATCAGTGAAAAGGGTCATGTAGATCTAACCTATATGGCAGAACTGCTTGGAAGAAAGGGAGAGGAAAGTGAGATTGCGAAGGCTTTAAACGGAATCATCTTTCACGATCCGCAGGCAATAGACGAACAGTTAGCATGGAAAACAGCTGATGAGTACTTATCTGGCAACGTCAGAGATAAGCTCCGTGCAGCAGAATTGGCATATCAAGAGGATGAGACTTATTCTGCCAATGTAGAGGCATTGAAACAGGCACAACCAAAGGACTTGACGGCTTCTGAGATTGATGTACGTCTTGGCGCAACATGGATTGATAAAAACTATATCGAACAATTTATGTATGAGACATTCCATACACCATATTATCAGAGAAGGCATATTCGAGTTTCCTTTGCAACAGTGACAGGGGAATGGCAGATCAGCTCAAAGAACACAATATACGACGGTGATGTGAGTGCCTACACACAGTATGGCACAGAGCGGATGAATGCATACGCCATTTTAGAGCAGACATTAAATTTAAGAAGCGTTACCGTGTATGATCGTGTAACAGATGCAGATGGAACGGTAAGAAGTGTTGTGAATCCGAGGGAAACAATGCTTGCCCAACAGAAGCAATCTGCAATAAAAGAAGCATTTGCAGCATGGATCTGGAAAGATCCGCAAAGGCGAATGGCTCTGGAGAAGGAATATAATGAACGCTTTAACAGTTTGCGTCCGGCAGAATTTTCAGGCGAACACATTAACTTCGTGGGAATGAATCCATTGATCGGGCTTCGTACTCATCAAAAAAATGCAATCGCACATATTTTATATGGAGGGAATACACTTTTGGCACACGAGGTTGGAGCCGGGAAAACCTTTACAATGGCAGCTGCTGCGATGGAAAGTAAACGTCTTGGATTGTGCCGAAAGAGTCTGTTTGTGGTCCCAAACCACCTTACGCTTCAATGGGCAAATGAATTTCTGCATTTATATCCGGCTGCAAATATTTTGGTTGCAGGAAAGAAGGATTTTGAAACGGCAAATCGTAAAAAATTCTGTGCGAGAATAGCAACCGGAGATTATGATGCAATCATCATCGGTCACAGCCAGTTTGAACGAATCCCCGTATCTGCAGAACGTCAGGAACGAGTGCTTCAAAAACAACTTATAGAAATTGAGCAGGCAATTCAACAGGCTGCATATGATCGTGGACAGACATTTACGGTGAAGCAGCTAGAAAAAACAAGGAAGTCGCTAAAATTGAGACTGGAAAAGCTGCGAGCTGAAGACCGCAAGGATGATGTTGTAACTTTTGAAGAATTGGGTGTAGATCGTCTTTTTGTTGATGAAGCACATGCATATAAGAACCTTTTTCTATTTACAAAAATGCGCAATGTTGCCGGATTGTCTACGTCGGAGGCTCAGAAATCATCTGATATGTTCATGAAGTGCCAGTACATGGATGAGCTGACAGGTGGAAAAGGAATTGTATTTGCGACAGGAACACCAGTGTCCAACAGCATGACGGAGCTGTATACAATGATGCGGTATCTACAGTATGGAGAATTGCAAGAAAGAGGCTTGACACAATTTGATGCGTGGGCATCTGTATTTGGAGAAACAGTAACGGCAAGTGAGCTTGCACCGGAAGGAACCGGATATAGACAGAAAACACGTTTTGCAAAATTTTTCAATCTGCCGGAACTGATGAATCTTTTTAAGCAGGCAGCAGACATACAAACGGCAGATCAGTTGAAGCTTCCAGTGCCGGAAGCGAACGTGCAGACTGTTGTTGTTCCGCCATCGGAAATACAAAAAGAAATGGTAGCCAATCTTTCAGAACGTGCAGCTCTGGTACATAATGGAGTTGTTGATCCGACGCAGGATAACATGCTTAAGATCACGTCGGATGGACGTAAGATCGGACTGGATCAGCGCCTGATGAACCCACTTTTACCAGATGATCCGGGCAGTAAAGTAAATGTGTGCGTACAAAATGTGATTCGTATTTGGGAGGAAGGAAAGGAAGGACGCTTGACTCAGCTGATCTTTTGCGACAACAGTACACCGAAGGCAGGAATTTTTAACGTGTACGATGATGTTAAAGCAAAACTTTTAGAAGCAGGCATCCCAAAAGAGGAAGTGGCATTTATTCATGATGCAGATACAGAAATCAAGAAAAAGGAACTGTTTTCAAAAGTAAGAAACGGACAAGTTCGCATCTTACTTGGAAGTACACAAAAGATGGGTGCAGGAACTAATGTTCAAGACAAGCTGATTGCAGTGCATCATTTGGATGTAGGCTGGCGACCAGCAGACATGACACAAAGAAATGGAAGAATTATTCGGCAGGGAAACAGCAATCCAGTCGTACAAATTTATAATTACGTCACGGAAGGAACATTTGATGCCTACCTTTGGCAGACACTTGAAAACAAACAAAAATTCATCAGCCAAATCATGACAAGTAAATCGCCTGTGCGTTCTTGCGAGGATGTGGACGAACAGGTTTTAAGTTATGCGGAGGTAAAAGCTCTGTGTGCAGGTGATGATCGAATTAAGGAAAAGATGGATCTGGAAGTCGAGGTGGCAAGACTGAGAATGTTAAAAGCTGAGCATCAGTCAACACTGTATCGATTGGAGGATCAGCTGCTAAAGACATTTCCGGAGCAGATCAAAAGGAAAGAAGCAATATTACAATCGTTGAGCGTTGATATAGATACAGCCAAACAGCATCCGGCATTTACAGAAGATACCATTTCCATTGAACTTTTTGGAAAGACCTATACCGACAGAAAGGATGCAGCGAAAGCTCTGCTGGATGCAGGAAAGACCTGTCGAACAATGGAAACGGCACATCTTGGCTCTTATCGTGGGTTTGAATTGGAAGGATATGTTAACATAATCACGTCAGAGATTCAGATTTCAGTGAAAGGAGAGTTGGGACATCCATTTGAATTATCGTCAATTGCAACATTGAATTTAACACGTTTGGATAATGTGATTCAGAAAATGCCGGAGCAAATGGAACTGGAGAAAAGCAAGCTTGATGCACTTTATCAACAAAAGGCAGATGCAGAAAAACAATTAAAAGAGCCATTTCCACAAGAGGATCAGTTAAAGGAAAAGACAGAACGGTTGGAAGAATTGGCTGCTGCATTGGATATAGACTCACATGGCAAAAAGGAAAGTTCTCATCCAGATGAAGATATGAAGGCAAAGCAGGAAAATCAACGACGGACAAGATCCATACCTTCTCGGCAGTCAAGATTTTCACGCTTCCGTCAGGAAAGGGAGGAGGTGGAAATTGAGGAGGAAATGGAATATTGATGTACTTTGATGTTAGCTTAGGAGCGTGTCCGAATCGGACACGCTTCTTGTATATGACAGAAAGGAAGATATGAAGATGAAAAGAGTGTATGCTAATGCATTTAAACATTATGACAGAACAGTTTATTGCCAGACAATGGAAGGAGGGCATTTTAAGGATTTTTTAAAGTCGGAAAAAGTTAATTACATAGAGCTTCCGATACTGGATCAAGATGTTGTATATTATAAGATAGGTCTGAAAAAAGAAGCATATGCATTGATTAAGAGCGGAGAATATGAGAATGTATATATCACAGATTCTATTCCGCTCGATATGAACTGGAATTTGTTGGTGAAAGATTGTGAAGCACAGAAGTCTGGCAAACAACCGATGGAGATGGTTACAAAGGCAAAGATAATCGTTGATAAAGCATGTAACGATGCAACGAAAAGCACGGATGATTTGTTTGAAGTCCCCAAGAAGCCAGATGCAGCAGCTATAAGGGTAGCACTTGCCGGAATGGGATATGGAATTGATGACTTAAAACAGATGGATCATCACGATATTGATGATGATTTTTGGAAGAAACTTGTAACAAAGAAAGACTATCATAAGAAATCTGCAAAGGCAGCCAGAAAGCAGCCAGATGAGCAGCAGATCGAAGAAGAGGAAGAATTAGAACGATGATGAAAGAAAGGAATAGAATCAATGGAAAAAATCACAGAAGGAAAGATAAGACTAGCACAAGCATCAAAATTGCCAGCGATTCCATACAAGTTAAAGGGAGCGAGGATAATCGTTTTTGATACAGAAACAACAGGAGTAACCGAAGATGATGAGATTATTCAGCTTTCGATTATTGATGGAAATGGTAAGACGTTGATAAATGAATATGTACATCCTTATTGGAAAAAGGACTGGGCAGCAGCTGCACGGGTAAATGGAATCACTCCAGAGATGGTGAAAGATGCACCATATCCGCATGATTTGATTCCTAAAGTCAAAGGCATTTTTGAAGCAGCTGATCTTCTGATTGCTTATAACAATCAGTTCGATTTATCTTTCTTGAGACGATGGGGAATTTCAGATTCTGGAAAAGAACAATATGATGTAATGCTGGAGTTTGCGCAAGAGTATGGTGAATGGAATGAGTATTTTGGAGACTATAAATGGCAAAAATTAAGTACAGCAGCGTCCTATTATGGATATAAATTTAAAGCACATGACAGTTTAGAGGATGTCCGAGCAACTTTGTATGTGTACAAGAAACTGCAAGCACAAGAGTCAGAGCTGTGATTAAAAGCGTGTCCGATTCGGACACGGAATAAAAAAGCATTTGTCAGCAAAAAATAGTAGAAGTGTCTTGCAAATATTTCGACATACCGATATACTAAAGATAGTAGGAGGTGTGGCAAATGCTTTTAAAAGAACTGATGAAAGAAGCTGGTTTTTCTCAGTACCGTTTGGCAGTGGAATCAGGTGTTCCACACGCAACATTGAGTGGTTTACTGACAGGAAAAACAAAGATAGAACGCTGCGAATCGGGAACGCTTTATAAGCTGGCAAAAACTTTAGGTGTGTCAATGGAAATCTTAGTAGAAGATGGTATTCGCAGGACAGAGAGAAAAATCGTATGAGTATGGTCTGCCAGGATATTTGCAGCATGATTTGGATATGTATAAGGAAGGGTTAAAGACACATTCCAATCTACTGGATTGCTATTGGGGAGAGTTATACGGAAGCATTAACAGTGCAGAAATTGATGATGGAGCAATCACAGCAGAACATGCAAACTATTTGCGTAACAAATTTTTGTGGGGGAAGGAAGTTTAAGCAAAGAGCGTGTCCGAATCGGACACAGAAAGGAGTGGAAAATGGAAAAGCGTTGTAGTTTTGAACTATTTAAAAGCAATGTATGCCATCGATTAAAAGAACAGGGTGATATTGATTTTTTGATAGAGACACTGAAAGAAGATATGATACGACAGTATTATGATAAAAAATGGTATCCAGAGAGCTTTTATCTATTGGCAATGGTAGATTATATCAGTCGAGAAAACAATGTGCCTATTTGCAATGATTACGATGATTTAAGACAGCAAAAGATGCAGAAAATGATATATCCGGTAGGCATTCTTATTACAGCAAGTGTACTGAACGATGATAGTGTGAAAGAAGATGCAGTTAAACATGCAATTCCTGAGTTTCTAAAATATAACATTGTGGAAAGTGAGGTAAGAAATGTCATCTGACGGATCAGTGTTCACAAGCGATAATTTGGATGAATATTTGAAAGAGATTGCGAAGGAATATAGAAAAATGGGTGGGAAATTTATGCCTGCTGAAATTATTTTGATAGGCGGAGCAGCAGTGATTGCAAATTATGGATTTCGAGAGATGACAACAGATATTGATGCGATTATCCATGCGTCATCGGCAATGAAAGATGCAATCAATGTTGTTGGAGACAGGCATAATCTGCAAAATGGCTGGTTAAATACAGATTTTTTAAGAACGTCCTCTTATTCTTCAAAATTGGAACAGTATTCTACATATTATCGAACTTTTGGTGGAGTAATGAGTGTTAGAACGATTCGCGCCGAATATTTGATTGCAATGAAATTGCGCTCTGGTAGATTGTATAAAAATGACCGTTCGGATATTGCAGGAATCTTGGCAGAACATGAAAAGCGTGGTGAACCGATTTCAATGAATAGGATAGATCAAGCCATTATAAATTTGTATGGAGGATGGGAGCAGATACCAGAAAGTTCTCAAATTTTTCTTAGAGAAATTATAGGGAGAGGTAAATATCAGGACGAGTATGGGATTGTTAGGCAAGAAGAAGTAAATAATAAAAAAATGTTAATTGAATTTGAAGATCAATATCCGGGGGTAACAAATTCAGAAAATGTTGATTCTATTATAGGTAATTTAAAAAGAAAGCATCAAAATAGAAAACAAACAATTGATTTATTGCGTCATTTAAAGCAGGAAGAACAAGAAATTGATGAAGATGAGTTGGAACGGTAATTAGAAAAAAGAAGATGATGTGTCCGATTCGGACACATAATTGGATTGTCATAAGGAGTTTTTGATATGATGGAAGATATAAACAAGAAATTTTTTGTACAAGACATATCATGTACAATTCAGCTTAAAGTACATCAATGGAAAGTTGTTTTTAGCTATCACGGTGAGGTGGTGTGCTTGAAGATATGTAGGGAAGGTGCGCTGCCAGAATATTATGTTCGGACGGCTGCCGAATGGATGGTTGAAGAATATTTGGAAGATCGGAGGTTTGAAGAACTGTGCCAGTCTATGAGTTGATGCGGAAAAATGAGAGAGTCACGCTAATGGCATTAAACAAATCTGGGGGAATTGAAAAGTGTGATTATAAAAATATCAATCGAAGAATTGCCCCATTGCAGGAGCAGATATGTGTAGATGGGATTCAGCGCTGGTGGGGAAAAAGGGCAGTTCCATTGAATCAGGGAAAAATCAAACATATTTTGGAACAGCAGGGAATCTTCTATCCAGAAGAATATTTGGTTAAGAATCTTGGACTTAGTCTGACGGACTATTACTGGATTCGCCCGATAGATTCCGGTCTTACATGGGAGATGGTCAATTTGTATCAGAATGACTTTTGCGGAAGTCTTGAGTTGGAAGATCGCATAACATCAGGGAGAAAGCCACTTAGTACTTATACACCGGATAGTACTTTGCAGGGAGAACTAGAAAAAAGTTGGATCATATTAGATAACAAGAGGTATCTGGTTAAAGGAAACAGAGACTATCTATCTGCGGAAAGCATCAATGAGGTATTTGCATCTTATTTGCATCAGAAGCAGGGATATGATAATTATTCTGGTTATACGCTTTTAAAGATAAAAGGAGCAGCATATGATTATGGCTGTTGTACAGAAGCATTT
The DNA here is from genome assembly GCF_037349415.1 of Anthropogastromicrobium sp. Lineage (NCBI taxonomy): Bacteria > Bacillati > Bacillota > Clostridia > Lachnospirales > Lachnospiraceae > Anthropogastromicrobium > Anthropogastromicrobium sp. The sequence goes on along the minus strand of NZ_JAXWCK010000012.1, from coordinate 140,901 downwards.
ACCAGTGAACAAAAAGAGTTTGTGTCTGCCTATGCGGTCATAACATCAGAGAAACAGAAAAATGATAATTCTACCTACGAACATTTTATTCATGTTTGTGAACAGCATGGAATAGATGCAGGACAGCTTCGATATGATCTGGAGTATCAGATCATGTCCGATTTTATCATCTCAAATGTGGATCGGCATTTAAATAATGTTGGCATTCTTCGGGATGCAGACAGTCTTTGCTTTGAACGGATGGCACCAATCTTTGATAGTGGAAAATCATTATTTGTATCAGAAGCCGTGCCAACAGACAAGGAACTTCTAAAAATCAAAACAGCAAGCTTTACCGGAACTGAACTGGGGTTGCTTAAATATGTGAAGGATCGTTCGCTTGTGGATGTAATAAAATTGCCGACTGCACAAAAGCTTTGGGAATTGTACCATAAGGATTCAAAAATGGATGAGAAGCGTATTGAGCTTATTTGTGAGCGCTATGAAAAGAAAGTCGAGTTGTTTCAGAGATGGCAAAATGGGCAGGACTTAAATCCTAGAAAGAGCTATAACAGAGGCATTGAAAGAAGTGCCAGAGTGCAAAACAAAGAGCTACAGATTGAAGAAGAGGAAGAATTGGAACGCTAAGGCAAGTGTGTCCGAATCGGACACGGAAGAAATATTAAGTGCAGAATAGGGTATACCTTAATCTGCAAGAAAAAAACAAAAGATAATTGTAAAAATAGAGCCTGATTTTGAAATAAATGCAGTTTGCAGGGAAAATCAAGACTCTATTTTTACGTTTTTTGGAGGTGGGAATATGCGGATAGCTTATGTGCGTGTCAGCACGGAAGAACAGAACGAAGCCAGACAACGAGAAGCATTGGAGTCGTATAATATCGAAAAATGGTATTGTGAGAAGCGGTCTGCAAAAGATACAAACCGCCCACAGCTTGAGGCAATGCTTGCATTTGCCAGAAGTGGGGATGTTATCTATATTCATGATTTTTCCCGTTTGGCAAGGAATACGCAGGATTTGTTAGAGTTGGTTCAAAGAATGCAGCAAAAAGGGATTCAGTTAGTAAGTTGCCGAGAAAGTGTTGATACGGAAACGGCAACCGGAAAGCTGATGTTAACGATGATAGCAGCAATCAATGAATTTGAAAGAGCTATTCTTCTGGAAAGACAAAAAGAAGGAATTGCCATTGCAAAGAGAGAACATCGGTATAAGGGACGTAAGAGAATATCGAAGTCTGAGGATTTTGAACAGCTATTTGAAAAATACCAAAAGCATGAAATTAGTAAATCTGAAATTGCAAGACAATTGAAAGTTAGCCGTCCGACTGTAGATCGGCTGATCTTGGAGGAATAAGTAGTATGGAAAGATGATGTAATAGTGTTACTTAGTGGAATGGCAAGAAATAAATTATCAATAGGATCAAAGAATTTATCCTGGCATTGAATTAACAACCGGGAGTCAATGCAAGATCCTGAAAGGATATTGCATTGCTTGCCGGAAGCAAAGGGGGAGCTGCCGAATGGCAGCGTAGGGGAATTGCAGATTCCCCTAATGAAATAAGGGGTTGAAATTTTTAAGTAAGTTTGCTATGATTGCATTAACACGTTAATTCACGAAAGCAATAATGATTTAAGAAAGGAATAGGTGAAATCATGGCGAGACTTACACACGCAGATCGAATCAAAATGGAAGCTTTGTTAAATGCAGGGCATAGCGTACAAGAAGTGGCAGATCAGCTGCATGTACACCGAGCAACAGTATACCGTGAGTACAAGCGAGGAAAGTATATGCACCGGAATACGGAATATATTGAAGAAGAACGGTATAGTAGTGATTTGGGACAAAAAGCGCATGACTGGTATGTAACAGGAAAGGGTCGTCCATTAAAGGTACGTAATAATCTTCAATACATTCAGATGTTGGAACAAAAAATTTTAAAGGAAAAATTTAGTCCAGAAGCAGCTTTAAAAGCATTGCAGGAAGAGGGTTGTGAGATGCGTGTCAGTGTATGTACGGTATATCGTTATATTGATGATGGTGATATTTTTCCAACACTTACAAATAAAGATCTTCCAGTGAAGGGAAAACAGAAAAAGAAAGAAAAACAAAAAAAGATTCAGAAGAGAGCCAGTGCTGGTGTGAGCATCGAGAAACGTCCATTAGAAGTTGAAACGCGAGAAGAGTTTGGACACTGGGAAATGGATACCGTGAAGGGAAAACGAGGTGTGACAAAATCTTGTTTGCTGGTTTTGTCAGAACGCAAAACCAGAATGGAACTGATATTTAAGATGGCTAATCAAGGAGCTGCTGCTGTAGTAGAGACACTTGATTCACTGGAAAGAAAGTGGGGAGAACAATTTCCAATCATGTTCAAAACGATTACGGTAGACAATGGTGTGGAATTTTCGGATACGGAAGGAATTGAGCGTTCTGTATTTGATAACCAGAAAAAACGCACCTCATTGTTTTATTGCCATGCATACTCAAGTTGGGAGAGAGGCACGAATGAAAATATCAATAAGATGATTCGTCGGCATATTCCCAAAGGAGTTGATTTCGATGATAAAACCGATGATGATATTATATATGTAGAAAATTGGATCAACAGCTATCCGCGAAGGCTATTCCGTTTTCAGACATCAAAAGCACTCTTCGATGCAGAAATGGAGAAACTAGGATGATTTAGTTGGGCTTGGCAGTTAATATGGACTTGACAAACTGCCGAGCCTATAAAAGCTGCCGTCAAAGGCAAATTTTTTTCAAAAAAATGTCGCGAAACTATTGACAACTAAGGATATAATAATCGAAGAAAAATATCTCTTGTGCAACGCCTGTATTTATGTTATGATATTTTAGATAAAAACGAAAAAAGTTGAAATGGAGGAGAAGCAATGCGTATTTTGGTTGAAAATGGACGGCTTTTGGACCCTTCCAGGGAACTTGACGTTCAGGAAAGCCTGTGGATCGAGGATGGCATCATCTGCGAGAAACAGGCTTTTTCTGCGAATCAGGCTGATCGCGTGATTGATGCAGCCGGTGGTTGGGTTGTGCCAGGTTTGATCGATCTTCATGTTCACTTCCGTGATCCGGGACTTGAATATAAGGAAACTATTGAAACGGGATGCTTGGCAGCAGCACATGGCGGTTATACAACTGTATGCCCTATGCCAAACACAAAGCCTTCAACTGATTGCCCCGAGGTGGTAAAGGAAGTTCTTGACAAGGCATCAGCAGCATGTGGTGTTCATGTTCTTCCGGTTGGTGCTGTTACGGTAGGTCAAAAGGGTGAACAGCCAACTGATGTTGCAGCATTAAAGGCAGCTGGAATTGTTGCAATCAGCGAGGATGGAAAATCCGTTATGAATTCTGAGGTTTATCGTGAAGCAATGCTGCAGGCAGCTGAATGTGATATTCCAGTATTTGCTCATTGTGAGGATATTAATCTTGTTCACGGTGGCTGCATGAATGCAGGAAAGCGTGCAAAAGAACTGGGTCTTCCAGGTATCTCAAATGCAGTAGAGGATATTATTACAGCAAGAGATATTCTGCTTGCAAATGAAACAGGTGCACAGCTTCATTTGTGTCACTGCTCGACAAAAGAAAGCGTTAATCTGGTAAAGTGGGGCAAGGAGATGGGTGTTAAGCTGACGGCAGAAGTCTGCCCGCATCACTTTGCACTTTCAGATGAGGATATTCCATCAGCAGAAGATACGAACTATAAAATGAATCCGCCGCTTCGTTCTAAGGAAGATGTAGAGGCTATTAAGCAGGCATTAAAGGATGGCGTTATGGAGGTTATCTCAACAGATCATGCACCTCATCATGCTGACGAGAAGGCAAAGCCATTTACACAGGCACCATTTGGTATTGTTGGATTAGAGACAGCAGTTGCACTTACAATAACAAACCTTGTCCGTACAGGTTGGCTGACACCAATGCAGATGATCGCTTATATGAGTACAAATCCAGCAAAGGTTCTTGGAATTGATAAGGGAACATTAAAGCCTGGAAGCTGTGCAGACGTCACAGTCATTATGCCAGATGAATCTTATGTCATTGATGCAGCTTCTTTTGCTTCAAAGGGAAAAAATACCCCGTTTGATGGTCAGAAGGTGTGGGGACGTGTTGCATTAACTATTGCCGATGGAAAAATCATTTATGAAAATGAGCAATAAAAATTGAAAATCAAATACAGGAAGGAGATAAAAAATGATTAACAAACTTGTTAGCAAAATCAAAAAAATGGGAGCACCGGTTGTAGTAGGTCTTGATCCAATGTTAAATTATGTGCCGGAATTTGTTCAGAAGAAGGCATTCGAGGAGTATGGAGAGACCTTAGAGGGAGCAGCAGAAGCAATCTGGCAGTTTAATAAGGCAATTGTAGACCAGATCTATGATATCGTGCCTGCTGTAAAACCGCAGATTGCTATGTATGAGCAGTTTGGTGTTCCGGGCGTTGCTGCATATAAGAAGACTGTTGATTACTGTAAGTCAAAGGATCTTGTTGTAATTGGTGATGTAAAGAGAGGCGATATCGGTTCTACCTCTGCTGCATATGCAGTCGGTCATCTGGGAAAAGTAACTGTTGGAAGCAAAAAAATTGCTGCATTTGATGAAGATTTCGCAACTGTAAATCCTTATCTTGGAACTGATGGCATCAAGCCGTTTGTTGATGTATGCAAGGAAGAAAAGAAGGGTATTTTTGTTCTTGTTAAGACTTCTAATCCTTCAAGTGGTGAGTTCCAGGATCGTCTGATCGATGGAAGACCGCTGTATGAGCTTGTTGGCGAGAAGGTTGCTGAATGGGGTGCTGATGCAATGGGTGACGAATACAGCTACGTTGGCTGCGTTGTTGGTGCAACATATCCAAAGATGGGTGAAATCTTACGTAAGGTAATGCCAAAGAGCTACATCCTTGTTCCAGGTTACGGTGCTCAGGGCGGTACTGCTGCAAGTCTTCGTCCATACTTTAATGAGGATGGTCTTGGTGCAATTGTAAACTCCTCAAGAGGAATTATTGCAGCTTATAAGCAGGAAGCATACAGCAAGTTTGGACCAGAGCATTTTGCAGAAGCATCAAGAGCAGCGGCAGAAGCAATGATCGCAGACATTGCATCCATCTTCTAAAATTGATTAGAAAGGGTTTTGATAACGTATGAAAAAGAAGGAACGTGCGGTTGTTCTCTCACAGGAATGTATCGCTACCGATATTTACAGCATGTGGATTGAGACACCGGACATCGCAGCAGAAGCGATTCCAGGTCAGTTTATAACATTATACACAAAGGATGCAGACAAGCTTCTTCCAAGACCAATCAGTCTGTGTGAAATTGATAAGGAAAATGGACGTTTGCGCATCGTATATCGAATTGCCGGAGCAGGAACAAAGGAGTTTTCTGCCTATAAGGCAGGTGATGCTGTCGATATTATGGGACCGCTTGGAAATGGCTTTTCGGAAACTGGAAAAAAGCCAATGGTAATCGGAGGTGGAATCGGTATTCCGCCAATGCTTGGTCTGGCAAAAAGCCTTAAGGAATCTGGAAGTGATGTGACTGCCGTTTTAGGCTATCGAAGCGAACTGTTTTTACAGGATGAGTTCGCATCCAGCAGCAGCGTTTACAATGCAACAGAGGATGGAAATAGTGGAACAAAGGGTACTGTAATTGACGCAATAAAGGAAAATAACCTTGATGCAGATATAATCTTTGCCTGTGGTCCAAAGCCAATGCTTCGTGCAATTAAAGAGCTTGCTGCACAAAAAAAGATTCCATGTTATATTTCTCTTGAGGAGCGTATGGCATGTGGAATCGGAGCTTGTCTTGCATGTGTATGTCAGACAAAAAATGTGGATGGTCATTCAAATGTGCATAACGCCAGAGTCTGCAAGGACGGTCCTGTATTTAAAGCAGAGGAGGTAGAGCTGTGAGTATGAATATGACTGCAGAAAAAAATGCACCTGCTTTTGATACAAGTGTTACAATCGCAGGCGTAACCTTAAAAAATCCAGTTATGACTGCATCAGGCACATTTGGTTCTGGTGCGGAATATAGTGAGTTTGTTGATTTGAACAAATTAGGAGCTGTTGTGACAAAGGGTGTAGCCAATGTACCGTGGCCGGGCAATCCAACACCAAGAATTGCAGAGACACATAGTGGTATGCTCAATGCGATTGGTCTTCAAAATCCTGGTATAGATCTGTTTTGCAAGCGCGATATTCCGTATTTAAAGCAGTTTGATACAAAGATCATCGTAAATGTGTGCGGAAGAAGTACAGAAGATTATTTAGAGGTAGTGGAGCGCCTTGGAAATGAGCCTGTTGATATGCTTGAGATTAACATTTCCTGCCCAAATGTTAAAGAGGGCGGAATTGCTTTTGGACAGGATCCAAAGGCAGTCGAGGCAATCACAAAGGCTGTAAAAGCAAAGGCAAAGCAGCCTGTAATTATGAAGTTAAGCCCTAATGTAACAGATATTACTGTTATGGCAAAGGCAGCAGAGGCCGGCGGTGCCGATGCAATTTCTCTTATTAATACTCTGACAGGAATGAAGATCGATATTAACCGTCAGTGCTTTGCACTTGCAAATAAGACAGGCGGTCTTTCAGGTCCGGCAATAAAACCTATTGCTGTACGTATGGTTTACCAGGCAGCAAATGCAGTTTCGATTCCTGTAATCGGAATGGGAGGTATTGCTTGTGCAGAGGATGCACTGGAATTTATTCTGGCAGGTGCAAGCGCAGTAAGCATTGGAACAGCAAACTTCTTTAATCCATATGCAGCAGAAGAGACTGTGCAGGGAATTGAAGCATATATGCGAGAGAAAAAGGTTGACCGTCTGACCGATCTGATCGGAATTGTAAAGTAAAAGATGGAAAGTCTTGAATATTATGGAAAGTCTTGAATATTAAGGTATTCTATGATATAATCATTTGCCGTAAAACGCAAATAAAAAAGGAGATTTCTGGGATGGAACAGTACAAGAAGGAATTTATTGAATTTATGATTGACTGCCAGGTTTTAAAGTTTGGCGACTTTGTAACTAAGAGTGGCAGAAAGACACCATTTTTTGTAAACACAGGTTATTACCGCACAGGTTCTCAGTTAAAGAAGCTCGGTGAGTATTATGCAAAGGCAATTCATGAGAGCTTTGGCAGTGATTTTGATGTGCTGTTTGGACCTGCTTATAAGGGAATTCCACTGTCTGTAACAACTGCTATCGCTCTTAGTGATGAGTTCGATACCGATGTGCGCTACTGCTCTAATCGTAAGGAAGTAAAGGATCACGGCGATGTCGGCATTTTGCTTGGCGGTCCGATCAACGATGGCGACCGTGTTATGATGATCGAGGATGTAACTACATCTGGCAAGTCCATTAATGAGACAATGCCGATCATTCAGGCACAGGGCAACGTGACCGTAACTGGTCTTTGCGTTTCTGTTGACCGTATGGAGAGAGGAACAGGCGAGAAGAGCGCTATTGCAGAGCTTGAGGAGAAGTTTGGCATCCGTATCCGTGCTATTGTTACAATGCAGGAAGTAATTGAACATCTTTACAACAAGCCATACAAGGGCAAGATCATTATTGATGATACCATTAAGGCAGCAATTGATGAGTATTATAAGCAGTATGGTGCAAAATAAAAATCAAGCAAAAATTGAAGAAAGGTTTGGGTGATGATATGGAACAAAAGCTGTATAAAACGGTTAATTCCGCAGGAATCTCCAGTATTGTTACTGGTATCATTGCAGTAGTAGCAGGACTTGCCTGTGTGGCTGGCGGTATCTTGGCATTGATTCAGGGTGGCCGTCTCTTAGGGGCACGAAAGAATATCCTGTTCTGATAAGCCAAAGGGGTTTTTATGGAAGCACAGAAAGTTGAGCGCAGCAATGCCGCACGATACGGTGTGCGCAGAGTTTCCTGGCAGGGAATTGCTTCAAGTATACTTTTAATCATCCAGATCATTCTTCTTTTTTCTGCCGTTTATCTGTCATATCTGGCAGAAGGAAAGGGTGGACTTATTGTCGGTATACTAGGAGTAGCAGCCTTTGTTCTGGCGATTGTCAGTGTCGGATTTTCCAGCTGGGGACTCTTAAAAAAAGAGCAAAATCATGCAGGCTGCATGGTCGGAGGAATCGGCAGCCTCTTGATTGCGGCAGGAATTATAATAATCTGTACGATATTGTAAATACATATTCGTTCAAATGATTTTAATTGAATTGAAAGGAAACTGTCTATGACATCAAATAGAAAGGAAAGGTTAGCACTCGTTACAAAAAGGCTGGAAGATGAACTTGTGCAGCAGAATGATTTTTTCCATTCCTGCTGTGAGCTGGCACTTGGCTGTAAAATCAGCGAAGAATCACACGCATACTTAAGCTATCGTGTATGCCGCGAAACACTAGGACATAAAAACGGTGTTTATCTGTGTCTTCTTTATGCACAGCTATACGCTGCAAACTGCCTGCTGACAACATACGGCAGCCAGATTGATGAGCAGCTGCGTGACGAGTTTACCTGCGTTAACAGGGAGCTTCTTTCACAAATTCTTTTGATGACAGCGCAGCATGACGGACCTGAGCAGATACGTGATGCACTGTATTGGTTTTACAGTGATTACTGTGAACTATTTGTACAGCTGCATGCGGTACTGCTTTCTAATAATGTTTCGCTTACATTTGGCGGTCCCTTTTTAATTAGTACATTACAGGACAACAATCTAAAACAATGGCAGCAGCATATGTGGGACTGTGGACTTTATCTGGGAAAACGCTTTGAGGAGCGCTTTTTTCAGTCAGTAAAAAAAGTCTTTTCTCAGCCTGAAAACACAAATTGTTTTGACTGCTATATAAACCTGTTTCCAAAGCAGGTATCTATTGATACACCTGTAAATGAAGGCTTTCTGCTGACTTTGTGGCAAAGAAAGCAGTGGGAGCAAATGACTACACAGCTTCGCCTTATGGCTAAGTGATAGATTAAGCAACACCAAAATAGCATTACCATCATAATAACAACTAGGAGGAATCAAAATGGAACCATTGGTAGGTATTATCATTGGCAGTGACTCTGACCTTGGTGTCATGAGTAAGACAGCAGAGATTTTAGACAAACTGGAGATCCCGTATGAGTTTAGCATCATCTCTGCACACCGGACTCCGGACAGAATGTATGAATATGCAAGACAGGCAAGAAAAAGAGGTTTAAAAGCAATCATTGCAGGAGCCGGCGGAGCAGCTCATGTTCCAGGCATGGTTGCCGCTATGACAACCGTTCCTGTAATTGGCGTTCCGATTCAGGCAAAAGCACTTGACGGCATGGATGCACTCTTCTCTATCTGCCAGATGCCTCCGGGAATCCCGGTTGCCACTGTTGCCATTAACGGTGCTTTAAATGCAGGTATTCTTGCAGCAAAAATCATTGCTACAAATGATGAAGCACTGGCAGACCGCCTTGAGGCTTACGCTACAAATATGAAGGAAACCGTTGAGAAAAAGGCTGCAAAGCTGGAAAGCATCGGTTACAGCGAGTATTTAAAGCAGATGCAGTCAAAATAATTATTAAAAATGACTCGCACAAATTAAAAATCACAAAACACGTATACCACATCACTACTACATAAGTGCTGCAAAAAGCAGCAGAAGGAGATCAACATGGATTACAAGCACGCTGGAGTTGACATTGAGGCAGGTTACAAGTCAGTTGAACTGATGAAGGAGCACGTTAAGAAAACACTTAGACCAGAGGTATTAACCGGACTTGGCGGATTTTCAGGAGCATTTTCTATGGAGCGTTTCAAGCAGATGGAAAAGCCAACTCTTGTTTCTGGAACAGATGGTGTTGGAACTAAGTTAAAGCTTGCTTTCTTAATGGACAAACATGACACGATCGGTATTGACTGCGTGGCAATGTGTGTAAATGATATTGCATGTGCTGGCGGTGAGCCGCTGTTTTTCCTTGACTATATCGCATGTGGAAAGAATTATCCGGAAAAAATTGCAGATATCGTAAAGGGTGTAGCTGATGGCTGTTTACAGTCTGATGCAGCATTGATCGGCGGTGAGACTGCTGAGCATCCAGGTCTGATGCCAGAGGAAGAGTATGATCTGGCTGGCTTTGCAGTTGGTATTGTTGATGAAAAGGATATGATCACTGGACAGGATCTTAAGGCAGGCGATGTTTTAATTGGCGTTGCTTCCAGTGGTGTTCATTCAAATGGATTCTCTCTTGTTCGTAAGATTTTTGAGATGACAAAGGAAAGTCTTGATACCTACTATGACGAATTAGGAAAGACTCTTGGTGAGGCACTGCTCACACCTACCCGCATCTATGTAAAGGCAATGAAGAGTATGAAGGATGCTGGCGTAAAGGTAAAGGCATGCAGCCATATTACTGGAGGCGGTTTCTACGAGAATATCCCGCGTATGCTCAAGGATGATACCGTTGCTGTAATCGAGAAGAACAGCTACCCGATTCCGCCAATCTTCACTTTAATGGCAAAGAAGGGAAACGTTGATGAGCAGATGATGTACAACACCTACAACATGGGTCTGGGACTTGTCATCGCAGTGGATCCGGCACAGGCAGATGCAGCCATCGCAGCTATCGAAGCAGCTGGTGAGAAGGCATACCGTGTTGGAAGCATTGAAGCTGGAGAGAAGGGTGTTATCTTAAAATGAGTAAGTTAAAGATCGCAGTGTTAGTCAGCGGCGGAGGCACCAATCTGCAGGCTATAATTGACAAGATCGCGTCTGGCGAAATCACAAACACCGAGATCGCACTCGTTTTTTCAAACAACCGTAAGGCATATGCATTGGAGCGCGCAAAAACGGCAGGGATTCCTGCCAAAGCGCTGTCTCCAAAGCAGTTTGAAAACAGAGAGGCATTTAACGATGCCGTGCTTGAGGTGATTGAAGAAAGCAAAGCTGATTTGATCGTACTTGCAGGCTGTCTTATGTATATCCCGCCAAAGCTGATTGAAAAATATCACAACCGGATTATCAATATTCATCCATCCTTAATCCCGTCCTTTTGCGGAAAGGGTTATTATGGCCTGACAGTACACGAAAAGGCACTAAAGCGCGGTGTGAAAGTGACAGGTGCTACAGTTCATTTTGTGGATGAGGTACTTGATAATGGACCAATCATTTTACAAAAGGCAGTAATGATTGAAGAAGGCGATACACCAGAAGTTTTGCAGCGCCGTGTTATGGAACAGGCAGAGTGGGTTATTTTGCCAAAGGCAATTGATTTGATTGCAAATGGAAAAATATCGGTTGAAAATGGAATTGCCCATATCAAAGAGTAAATAAAAAGTGAAGGAAGGTTGCAGGCAATATGAAGGTACTGATTATAGGAAGTGGCGGAAGAGAGCATGCCATTGCATGGAAGCTAAGTAAAAGCCCAAAGGTAACGAAGTTATATTGTGCACCAGGAAATGCCGGAATTGGACAAATCGCTGAGTGTGTTCCGATTTCTGCCATGGAATTTGACAAGCTGGCTGATTTTGCACAGGAAAACGGCATTGATCTTACAGTTGTAGGTATGGATGATCCGCTTGTAGGCGGCATTGTTGATGTATTTGAGGCGAGAGGCCTGCGTGTATTTGGACCTCGCAAGAATGCAGCAATTTTGGAGGGTTCCAAGGCTTTTTCCAAGGATCTCATGAAAAAGTATGGTATTCCAACTGCCGCATATGAGAATTTCCATTCTCCAGAGGATGCAATCGAATATTTAAAAACTGCGAAAATGCCAATCGTATTAAAGGCTGATGGACTTGCACTTGGAAAGGGCGTTTTAATCTGCAATACAAGAGAAGAAGCCATGGAAGGTGTAAAGACACTGATGCTTGACAAGCAGTTTGGTGCTGCTGGTGATACTATTGTTGTTGAAGAATTTATGACAGGAAGAGAAGTTTCTGTTCTTACCTTTGTAGATGGAAATACCTATCGAGTAATGACAAGCGCACAGGATCACAAGCGTGCAAAAGACGGCGATCAGGGCTTAAACACAGGTGGTATGGGAACCTTCTCACCAAGTCCATTTTATACAAAAGAAGTTGATGCATACTGCAGAGAGCATATCTATCAGCCAACGGTTGATGCAATGCGTTCTGAAGGACGTACCTTCCAGGGTATCATTTTCTTTGGACTTATGTTGACCAAAGAAGGACCAAAGGTGCTTGAGTATAATGCGCGTTTTGGAGATCCAGAGACACAAGTTGTTCTTCCACGTATGAAGAATGATATTGTGGATCTGTTCGAAGCCTGCATTGATCAGACACTTGACAAAATTGATCTTCAGTTTGAGGATAATGCAGCTGTATGTGTTGTTTTGGCATCTGACGGCTATCCAGTTCACTACGAAAAAGGTCTTCCAATTTCTGGTCTTGAAGCTTTTGATGGCAAAGATGATTACTTTGTATTCCATGCTGGAACAAAGAAGCAGGGCGATACATTTGTGACAAACGGAGGACGAGTTCTTGGTGTAACAGCAACAGGAAAAGATCTAAAGGAAGCGCGTTCAAAAGCTTATCAGGCAACCGAGTGGATCTCATTTGACAATAAGTATATGAGACATGATATCGGAAAGGCCATTGATGAGGCATAATACAAAAAAGAACTCCTCTTTGAGGGGTTCTTTTTAATTCTGGTTTCTTGCAATTATCTTAACAATTCAAGCAAATCTATTGACAGAACACATTTTGTGCTTTAGTATAGACAAGTACGGTAAATGTTGATAAAACAAAGCAACACAAAAAAAGAACAGATAATTTGGAGGATGAAAACATGAGACGTTTTGCAGGGCTGTTTATGGCAGCATGCATGACCGTAGCTGTTCCTGCAGCAACGGTTTTCGCAGACGAAGTCGCAACCGAGTCAGTTGAAGCATCAGCTGAGACTGATGGTGAGACAAACGCAGAAGAACAGGATTCAAACGCTGAGAGTCAGGAAGAATCTCAGGAAACAACAGATAATACGACACAGGAATTAAATATTGCACAGTCACTTGACGGAGTAACACTTCCGGCAGACTCTGAGCAAATTACGTATACTTATCATGGAAATGTATGCAACGCTGCTAAGACAGCAACAGGACTTTATCTGCTGCCAGTTGTACAGGATGATTCAAGCGTTATATGGTATGTATACAATGAGGAGACGGATAAGGCTATCCCATATGTAGCATTTACATCTGTAACAACTTCTTATGCAATTGTTCTTCCTAATGATGATGTAACTGTTCCAAGCGGATATGAGCGTGTAGATATTAATGTCAGCGGCCGCGTTGTTCCAGCATGGTTTAAATCAGCAGCTGGTGACGAAAATATGTATCTGATTTATGCACAGGATTCTGATGGAAATCAGGGCTTTTATCGTTTTGATGGATCAAATGGTTCCTGCCTTCGCTATGTAGCTGATCCTGATACTGATCTGCAGGCATCAGCAGACAGCTTAAGTGCAGAACTTTCAAGCTTACAGGAAGACTATAATTCCATGTCTTCCCAGAATAGTGATGAGATTGAGAAATTAAATAATTCTGCAAATCTGCAGCAGCAAAATTATAACAATCTGAAGGAAAAGGTAGAGAAGTATGGTATGATCGGTGTTGCAGCATTGGGAGCTGTGACATTACTGATGCTGATTTTCTTTATCCGTATGATCTCAAAGTCTTCTAAGCTTAAGAAAGCAAATAAGAAGGTTACTGAGCTTGAGAACGCAGCTAAGACACGTGCACAGCAGGCAAGACCAAGATCAAGCCAGCCATCTACAAGAAGAGTACGCAGCGAGAATATGGGTGATACAAGAATGACAGAAGGCCGTGAGGAGGGTACTTCCAGTGTACGTCGTGTGCCAAGAAATTCTGATAGAGGTTTCGAGCAGAGTACAACTACATCTAAGGTTACACGTGTATCAAGAGAAGAAAGTTCTGAGCGTACACAGGGGGCAAGACCTGTAAGACAGCAGCCTTCAAGACAAGCAGGACAGACTGCTAGTCAGGCAAGACCGGCTAGAAGACCAGAGACAGCTGCTCCAAGAGCACAGCGTCCGGCTAGACCGACAAATGCACAGCAAAGACCGCAGCGTCCGAATAGACCAGCTGATTCCCGTCCATCTGGCGAGACTAAGATTTTTGATAAGGCTCCTGCAGAGTTAAATGATCTTGATGATGTAACACAGAGCACATCTTCAACACAGTCAAACGTTGCAGCAGCTGATATTGATAAGATCAGCGAGCAGTTAAATAGTCTTCATGCAGCAGAAAGCTCACCGATTGAAGATGATTTCATCGAAGTAGAGAGCACAACTCCAGAAGATATTTATTCAGATGATGACGATGATGATTTTTCTTTAACAGATTTTAAGGATATCTGATTCTAATAAATTTTGATACTAATTTGATATTAAGAAGGAATTAAGCAAACCAATTGGTGGGCGAAATTCCTTCTTTTTTTTGTAACTATTTAAAGCAGTACAAAATTTACTGAAAGTAATCTTCTTTCTTAAACTTTTTGGATTCTTTTATACTTGCATTCTATGAAGATTTGTGTAATAATAAATTCGTTGCAGGCAAAAAATGCCGCTAGGAATAAAATAATCGAATATGCAGTTGAAACGAAGGAGAGGACAATGAGAGCATTAATCAGTGTATCAGACAAAACAGGCGTAGTAGAACTTGCCAAAGAGCTAGAGGCGCTTGGGATCGAACTTATTTCAACAGGAGGAACCTATAAGAAGTTAGCAGAGGCTGGCGTAAAGGCGATGGAGATCTCCGAACTTACAGGCTTCCCGGAATGCCTTGATGGCAGAGTAAAGACATTGCACCCAGTTGTACATGCTGGATTATTGGCAATGCGTTCAAACCCAGAGCATATGAAGCAGCTTAAGGAGTTAGGTATTGAGCCAATTGATCTGGTAATTGTAAATCTATATCCATTCAAGGCTACTATTTTAAAGGATGGCGTAACAAGAGCAGAGGCTGTTGAAAACATCGATATCGGCGGACCAACCATGCTGCGTGCTGCTGCTAAGAACTATCAGGATGTTGCTGTTGTGACAGATCCATCTGATTATGAGAAGATTCTTGCAGAGCTTAAGGCAGACGGACAGGTAAGTCTTGATACAAAGTTTTATCTGATGCAGAAGGTATTTATGCATACCTCCAGTTATGACACAATGATTGCAGATTATTTAAAGAAGGAGCGCGGTGATGACAGTCTGCCAGAGACGCTGACTATGACCTTTGAAAAGGTTGAGGATATGCGTTATGGTGAAAACCCGCATCAGAAGGCTGCTTTCTACCGCGAAATCGGCAAGAAGAAGGGTTCTTTGGTTGATGCAAAGCAGTTAAATGGAAAGTCTCTTTCCTTTAATAACATCAATGATACAAATGGTGCATTAGAGCTTCTTAAAGAGTTTACAGAGCCAACTGTTGTTGCATGCAAGCATGGAAATCCATGTGGTGTTGGAAGTGCTGATACTATTGAGGAAGCATGGAAGAAGGCATTTGCAGCTGATAAGGTATCTATTTATGGTGGTATTGTTGTTTCAAATCGCGAAATCAATGAGACCATTGCAAAGGATATGAAGTCAATGTTCCTTGAGGTAATTGTTGCACCGTCTTATACAGAGGGCGCACTGAAGATGTTAAGCTTCAAGAAGGATGGTTCTATGAGAAATGTCCGTGTTCTTGAGCTTGCAGATATCAGTGAAAAGCAGCCAGCAGAGGCACTTGATTTAAAGAAGGTAAATGGCGGACTGATTGTTCAGAACATAGACAGCAAGCTTCTTGACGGAGATGTTAAGGTGGTAACAGAAAAGGCACCGACTGAGAAGGAGATGGAAGATCTGCTCTTTGCATGGAAGGTTGTTAAGTTTGTTAAGTCAAATGGTATTGCAGTTGCAAAGGATCTTCAGACTGTCGGTATCGGACCTGGTCAGGTAAATCGTGTATGGGCGATTGAGCAGTGCTTCGAGCATGCAAATGAGCTGATCGGACCAGATGCAACAAAGGGTGCTGTATTGGCATCTGATGCATATTTCCCATTTGCTGATAATGTAGAGGCTGCTCATAAGGCAGGCATTACTGCAATTATTCAGCCAGGCGGATCTATTCGTGATAAGGACTGCATCGACAAGTGCAATGAATATGGAATTGCAATGGTGTTTACAGGAATGAGACACTTTAAGCACTAAAAATGAAATAATAAAAGTACCAAAGGAGGTGCTGCGAAACAGCAGCATCTCCTTTCTGTAAAGGAACAAGTAACGTATGGAAAATTTGAGTTTAAAAGAGTTTGCAGCGGCGCTTTCTGGAAAAGAACCAGTACCGGGCGGCGGCGGTGCAAGCGCCTGCACAGGTTCTTATGGATGTGCCTTAGGAATGATGGCTTGCGCACTGACCCATGGAAAGAAAAAGTATGCCTGCTATGAACAGGATATCAAAAGGATTGAGGGTGAGTTAGCAGTATGCAGGGACACACTTCTTAGCTGTATAAATGAGGATGCTCAAGGCTTTCTTCCGCTTTCAAAAGCGTATGGACTGCCAAAGGATACACCAGAGCAAAAAGCAAAAAAAGATGAGGTTTTGGAGAAAGCACTGTATCAGGCCAGTCTTACTCCTATGAAAATTTTAAAAAATTCTGCTTATGCCATGACACTTTTGGATGAGCTTTCGGGAAAATGTTCGAAGCTGATTTTAAGTGATGTTGTAACAGGAGCAGCTCTTCTTGCAGCCTCTGCCAATGGCGGCTTTATAAATGTCGGTGCAAACACGGGGATGATGAAAAACACTGAAATAGCGCAAAAGCTTAATGAAGAAGCTAAAATGCTTCTTTCCCAAACAATGAAGCTTCATGATAGCATCAGTCAGCTTATGGCATAAGAATAAATTAAAAAAGGAAGTGTGTCTATGCAAATCTTAAAAGGTGCGCCGGTCGCAGCAGCGATCCGCGATGAGATAAAAAAAGAACTAGAAGGGTGTGAGACAAAGCCTTGTCTTGCCATTGTTCGTGTAGGTGAAAAACAAGAGGATCTTTCCTATGAGAGAAGTGCCCTCAAGCGAATGAGTGGTGTTGGAATAGAGACAAAACTGTTTGTATTTCCGGCAGACATTTCAATGGATGATTTTTCAGCAGAATTTGCTGCCATAAATGATGATCCAACGATCGATGGCATTTTACTGTTTCGTCCGCTTCCGGCACAGCTTAATGAGTCACAGATTGTTGAATCAATTGCTCCAGAAAAGGATGTAGATGGTATATCTAGTGCAGCGCTTGGAAAGCTGTTTTCAGGAGATAAACATGCATTTGCTCCGTGTACTGCGCAGGCTGTCATGGAAATTATCCATTTTTATGGCATTGAGCCGCAGGGAAAACGAGCAGTTGTACTTGGACGAAGTCTTGTAGTAGGAAAACCGCTATCTATGCTCTTATTAAACGAAAATGCGACAGTAACAATTTGTCATTCCCGTACAGCTTCCCTGCCAGAGGTATGCCGTGAAGCCGACATTCTCGTAACGGCGATTGGCAAAGCAAAATGGGTAGATGAGCGTTTTGTTTCAGAAAAAACAATTGTTATTGATGTAGGAATTAATGTAGATGAAAATGGAATGCTTTGCGGCGACGTAAACTTTGGACAGATTGAAGATAAAGTTTCTATGGCAACGCCAGTTCCGGGTGGTGTAGGTGCCGTAACGACAGCAGTTTTAGCAAAGCATGTATTGGAGGCGGCAAAAGGACGCCGTGCTTTAAACAGCAAAGGAGGAAAAAATGGGCTTTCTGCCGATTAATCGCCGTGAAATGCAGCGGCTTGGCTGGGAACAGCCAGATTTTGTCTATGTGACAGGTGATGCCTATGTAGATCATCCATCCTTTGGACATGCCATAATAAGTCGTATTCTGGAATCTCACGGCTATAAAGTTGCTATATTACCGCAGCCTGACTGGCGTGACGATAATGCAATTCATGAGTTTGGCAAACCGCGCCTTGGTTTTTTAGTATCCTCTGGAAATATGGATTCTATGGTAAACCACTATTCTGTTTCCAAAAAAAGACGTCAGATGGATGCATACACTCCAGGTGGGGTGATTGGAAAGCGCCCAGATTATGCAGATGTTGTTTATGGAAATTATATACGCCGTAATTTTCCAGACAGTCCAATTATTTTAGGCGGAATCGAAGCATCTCTCCGTCGCCTGGCACATTACGACTATTGGTCAGATAAGTTAAAGCGTTCTATTTTGATAGAAGCACAGGCGGATATCATCTCGTATGGAATGGGAGAGCATTCCATTGTCGAGATTGCAGATGCATTAAACAGCGGTCTGCCTGTAAGTGAACTTACCTTTATACGCGGAACTGTATGTAAGGTGCGTTCACTTGACCGTGTGCCGGATGCCTTAGTGCTTCCGACATATGATGAGCTGACAAAAGATAAGAAACAATATGCAGCCAGCTTTTATAAGCAGTACTGCAATACTGATCCATTTACGGCAAAACAGCTTGCTGAGCCATACGGATCACATCTTTATGTCATTCAAAATCCACCTGCCTATCCGCTTACAACACAGGAGATGGATGACGTGTATGAGCTTCCTTATATGAGAACGTATCATCCGTCTTACGAGGCGCTAGGCGGTGTGCCGGCCATCTCAGAAATTAAATTTTCACTTTGCAGCAATCGCGGCTGCTTTGGCGGCTGCAGCTTCTGCGCTCTTACATTTCATCAGGGACGAATCATTCAGACAAGAAGTCATGAATCATTGATTCGCGAAGCAAAACTGATGACACAGGAAAAAGATTTTAAAGGATATATCCACGATGTAGGAGGTCCAACGGCAAACTTCCGTCATCCAGCCTGTCAAAAACAGCTGACTAAAGGTGTCTGCACGGGAAAGCAGTGTTTATTCCCGTCACCATGTAAAAACCTTACAGTTGACCACCAGGATTATATCCAGCTTCTTCGAAAACTGCGCGCTCTTCCAAAGGTAAAGAAAGTTTTTATCCGCTCAGGTATTCGTTTTGATTATGTGTTGGCAGATAAAAGCGATGCTTTCCTTAAGGAGCTTTGCCAGTATCATGTCAGTGGACAGCTTAAGGTTGCCCCGGAGCATGTTTCTGACCGCGTTTTAAAATATATGGGTAAACCAGAAAATGCCGTCTACAAGCGTTTTACACAGCGCTACAAAGCAATGAATGAAAAGCTTGGACTCAAGCAATATCTGGTTCCTTATTTAATGTCATCTCATCCAGGTTCCCAGCTTACAGATGCGGTGGAGATGGCAGAGCATCTGCGTGATTTAGGCTACATGCCGGAACAGGTTCAGGATTTTTATCCGACACCGTCCACGATTTCAACCTGCATGTATTACACGGGCATTGATCCGCGTACAGGAGAGTCTGTTTATATTCCAAAGGATCCTCATGAAAAAGCCATGCAGCGTGCGCTTATCCAATACCGTGATCCAAAGCTTTATGATCTGGTAAAAGAGGCGCTTATAAAGTGTGGCCGTCAGGATTTGATTGGTTTTGGCAAGGAATGTCTGATTGCCCCAAGAAATATCAAACAGGGCAGAAATACAAATACGCAGTATGCAAAGAAACACAATGACAGCAGCAATACAAGACAACATCGTAGTGACAGCAAAGGCAGATATTCTGCGGGCAAAAGGAGGAAGTAAACATGTTAGGATTTGAGGAAGTAGAAAAGTATGACCCTGAATTGGCACAGGCAATGTCGGATGAGCTAACAAGACAGCGTACCCATATTGAGCTGATTGCCTCTGAAAATCTTGTAAGCAAGGCCGTTATGGCAGCAATGGGCAGCGTTCTGACAAACAAATATGCAGAGGGTTATCCGGGAAAACGTTATTATGGTGGATGCGAATATGTTGACGTAGTAGAGGAGTTAGCAAGAGAGCGCGCAAAGAAACTTTTTGGTTGTGAGTATGTCAATGTGCAGCCGCACTCTGGAGCACAGGCAAATATGGCAGTCTTTTTTGCCGTATTAAATCCTGGTGATACCTTTATGGGTATGAGCCTCGACATGGGTGGTCATCTTACACATGGAAGCCCGGTAAACATGTCAGGAAAGTACTTTCACGCTGTTCCTTATGGAATTAATGCAGATGGCTTTATTGATTATGACGAAGTTCGCCGTATTGCACTTGAGTGCAAGCCAAAGATGATCGTAGCCGGTGCCTCTGCCTACGCAAGAAAGATCGACTTTAAGCGCTTCCGTGAGATCGCAGATGAAGTAGGCGCAGTTTTAATGGTTGATATGGCGCATATCGCAGGTCTTGTCGCAGCTGGACTTCATGAAAGTCCAATTCCTTACGCACATGTAACTACTACAACCACTCACAAGACACTTCGCGGACCGCGAGGCGGCATGATCATGTGCAGCAACGAAGTTAACAAAAAGTACAACTTTAATAAGGCAATTTTCCCAGGCATTCAGGGCGGACCGCTTATGCATGTTATCGCAGGAAAGGCTGTTTGCTTTAAGGAAGCACTTGATCCGTCATTCAAGCTTTATGCACAGGGAATTATTGATAATGCGCAGGCACTTGCTTCTGGCCTTATGAATCGTGGCTTTGAGCTTGTATCAGGCGGAACAGATAATCATCTAATGCTCGTAAATCTGATAAATAAGGGTGTAACTGGAAAGCAGGCTGAAAAGATGCTTGATGCTGCCAACATTACATGCAATAAGAACACCGTACCGAATGACCCACAGTCTGCATTTACGACAAGTGGTATCCGTCTTGGAACAGCCGCTGTTACTACCAGAGGCTTTAATACAGCTGATATGGATGTTGTCGCACAGGCAATCTCTCTTGTTATCGACGATATGGAGAAAAACAAAGAAGAAGCAATGGCACTTGTTAAGAGCCTGACTGACAAATATCCGTTATACGAATAATTGTAATTTTAGTAATGAGGTATCATGGAAACATTAAAAATTCGCTATTTGAGTGACAAAATTGAAAAACTCCGTTTCATCGACGGAAAATCTGATTGGATTGATCTAAGAAGCGCAGAGGAAGTAAATATGAAGGCCGGAGAGGCTCGTCTTATTTCTCTTGGTATTGCAGTGCAGCTTCCAAAGGGCTACGAGGCACATGTTGTTCCAAGAAGCAGTACATTTAAGAATTTCGGTCTCATCCAGACAAATCATATGGGTGTGATTGATGAAAGCTACTGCGGTGATCATGACGAATGGAAAGTACCTGTGATGGCGGTACGCGACACATGTATTCACGTAAATGACAGAATTTGCCAGTTTCGTATTATGGCACATCAGCCAGCACTTCAATTTGAAGAAGTGGAGCATTTAGAAGGCTGCGACCGCGGAGGCTTTGGAACGACTGGGAAGCAGTAAGCAGTAATTTATCGTAATGAACGATTGTAATATTCGTGACATATTAGTAATATTACAATGGCAAGGGCAGCGGAGTGCAAAATGGCATTCCGCTGTTTTTTCATCACAAAGCTATTTGAGATTGATGAGCTATTGGCGCGCATTATTGTGCAGCTAAGAAAACAGCCAGATTCTCATCGAATCTTTTCAATTATAAGAGTATATTATGGCTCAAACGTAATCAACTGCTCTGCATATGGAAGTGTTTCAATCCAGTCACAGAAGGTATGCCACTCAGCTAGCTTATGATTCTTTCTTGCGCGATAAATGTTGATTAATGTCTCATAATTAAATGTGCAGGTGCGCATCTGGTTATAGCTGCTTGGAAGAAGCTGGATCATGTCATACCAGTCATCCTTTGATTTTGTCTCCTTAAAGCGAAGACGGATGTTTTCAAGCTCGGCAACAACTGTTTCCATAAATTTTTTTGTACCGTCTGTCATATGATCGCAGGAGAAGTCATCAATTGAGAATGGTTTGCTGTGGATTTTATGCATAGTACTTGTTGAGTTAGCAACAGTGGCTACCTTATAAGTATCATATTCCTTCCACCAGTAAAGTGGTGCAGTTACATCTACGCTGACAAAAACCATGCGCAGATATTTTCTATGATCAGAACCTGCTTTTGCAAGGCGCATTGCCAGATCAAGATCATTCGGTCCAAAAACAAAAGTGCCATCCGGCTCAGTATGGCTATCCATGCGGCCCCAGCTATTCATCGGATTTCGTGCTCCGCGAATGGCATTTTCAAAATTCATAACAGATGTATTTTTTAAAGTAAGCATTTGTGTCAATTCCTCCTGTACGATATTTTCACATCTGCCTTATCTTAACACATACAAAGCGCCTCTGCAACCTAATATTGCAGTTCACAGGACACTCATTCACAAAACAACACGTTACATATGCACTGTAACATCAAATACAAATTCCGCTGGGCCGCTTAAAAAAACGGCTTCTCCATTCCCATTCCAACTAATAGTTAGCGTCCCACCTGGCACCTCTGCCAAAACCTTATTTTCCAACCCCTTTTGCTGTATAGCACAAACCACCGCTGCACAGGCACCAGTTCCACAAGAGAGTGTTTCACCAGAACCACGTTCCCAAATGCGAAGACGAAGACGATCTTGTGAAACAACTTGAACAAACTCAACATTGCTGCGTTCCTTTAATCGTGAATGACACTCTAAAAACGGTCCCCATTTTTCAACTGGATACTCAGACGGCTGATTTGGCACAAAGTAAACAACATGAGGATTTCCGATTGAAACCGGTGTCAGCAAAAATGAATTGATTTCAATAGTTGGCAAAATAATAGGAATCCCCATATCTACAGAAACGAATCGAACATGATTCTCGTTTTCAATATCAAGATAGAGTGTTCGTATTCCTGCCATTGTTTCCACACAAATTACAGTTTTCTTTATTAGACTCCGTTCATACACATATTTTCCCAGACAGCGTATTCCATTTCCACACATAGCCCCCTCTGAGCCGTCTGCATTAAACATACGCATACGACAATCCGCGATATCGGATGGACAAATGAAAATCAAGCCATCAGAACCTATTCCGAAATGGCGATCACTAAGACGGATTGCCATCTGGCTCCAATTCATCTCATCAAATATTTCAGAGTCGCCTACGTCAAGCAAATTTGCAAAGATATAATCGTTTCCGGTTCCCTGCATTTTTGTAAGATTTAAATTCATCTGATTTCAACCCATTTTATGTAATTCATATCATTATATGCAGTACTACCCAGAAATTTAACAGATACCAAATTAATTAAATAATGGCAGGAGGAACGGATTGAAATGCAGGCATGGGTGGATTCGATTGACAGTTTGACAGCATGGTAGTAAAACATTATTCACTTGAATTATCAGTAACCGTAGAATTTCGGAAATTATAACAATCCCCTTTTCGTGTTAATTTACGGAAAGGGGATTGTTGCATAAGGGTTTAAGATTTAATGGACAAAATTTGCTCTGGTGTTTCCGAAAAATCATTATCAATCATCGCCCGGATGATACCATAAACCGAATAGGCAACCACATACAGAAGGTATTTTGCCATGCCAATATCTTCTGCTGGAACAATGACCTTTCTGAAAAGCTCCTCAATCAGATATACTTTATCGTGCTTTTTGATTGCCCGCACGAACTCTTTTTCCGCATAAAAGAACTGAATCAGTCTTTGCTTCAATACTTCTCCATCTTCTGGCGGCACAGGATTGATTTCACAATACTTTGCCCATTTCAAAATCAGGCAGTATATGATGATTTCATCTGTGGAATTGAAGTTGCGGTAATAGGCATTGCGTGACACTCCGGCTTTTTCACAAATCATGGTTACGGAGATATTCTGCTCATTTTGCAGCAATTCACAATAGGCAAAAGCAATGCTTTCTTTGGTAATGGCGTTGATTTCGTCGTTTCTTTTATTATATCCCATACACTTTGACTCCTTGATATCACAATCAGCCTATGATTGTGACTTTATCTTTTCCTCGTTCTGCTGTATATTATATGGTGTAACAAATGTTGTGTCAATGGTGAATAAAGCAAGGAGAAAAAATCATGTCTATTATGACAAAGCGGTTGATTATTTTAGCTATACTAATTATTGTTGGTATTGTTCTCGGCAGATTAGCAGTACGAGGATTTATGAATCTCTTAATGGGTGGCACTATGTTTTGGGGTAACATCTTATGATGAAAGAAGAGAATAAAACAGAAAAGGCAAAGAAAGGTCGAAGGATTATGTGGACATTTATTTATATCGGTGTTTTTATTGCCGCAGCAGGAATAGGTGTGGCAAGCAAGTTTGTCCAGCCGTCCTGGACGAAAGATTTTACGGCAGAGTGGAACGAGTCTGTCGGCACAGTTTATAAGGACATTTCATACGGAGAAATGGATGCCAACAAATTCGACCTCTATGTTCCGGCGGACAATACGAAAGAAAGTTACGGGTTGGTGGTTTATCTCCACGCAGGCGGATTTACTGCCGGTGATAAATCCGGCGATGAACAAATCCTAAAATGGCTGTGTTCCAAAGGCTATGTCGCAGCAGGAATTAACTATACATTGCGTGACGAAGCACATACGGAAGCAAGCGTTTATTCCCAGTCAATCGAAATCAAAGAGAGTATGCCCGTAGTCATTGCAGAATCGGAAAAACTCGGCTATCATATCGATGAGATGTCCATCGGCGGTGGGTCGGCAGGTCATTGTCTTGCCATGCTTTATGCGTACAGAGATGCAGAACTTTCTCCTGTTCCTGTAAGAATGGTGTTCGGTGCTGTCGGTCCCTCCAGCTTCTATCCGGAGGACTGGGGTTGCTACGGCTTGGATAAGAATACGGAGGAAAGCAAGGAAGCTGCGGCAGGTCTGTTCAGTGTTATGGCAGGAAAAGAAATTATATCTGATATGTTCGGCACACCGGAATATGATGAAGCAATCAAGGACATTTCTGCTCTTTTGTGGATTGACGAAAACACAGTTCCATCTGTTTTGGCATACGGAAAATATGACAAGGTGCAATCTTTTGAGGCATCCGTTCGTCTGGATCAGGCTTTGACGGAACATAATGTGCCGCACGAATATATTGTCTGCGAACATTCCGGACATGGCTTGCAGAATGATAACAAGGAATTTCTTCTGTATAATCAGAAAATGGAAGAATATCTTGACAAGTATATGCCAGTAAAATAATTGGAGAAATTACATAATAAACGAAATGGAAAAACGACAATCTTGTAAATATATCCGGCTCCGAAAAGGCTCTGTCGGTGTATGAAGAAAGTGATGCTTTTGCAAAGCTTGTTACCATTTCCGGGGCAGGACACATTTTCTTTAATGCAAAGCACAGAGAGCAGGCAATATCCGATATATTGGGCTTTCTCAAGCCGGACGAATGATAAGAGGGAATTATATGGATAAAAATAGAAAGAAACTATTCATCAACATCGGGATTACCGTTGCTGTAATTATCATAGCTGCTATACTCGGTGCGATTGTCGGGGAATTGCTTCTTGACAATCTGATATAAGGCGGTGGTGGTATGAAGAAAAGAACAAAAATATTACTGTGGTGCATACTGTTTGTTGTCGTATTCGTAATCAGTGCTTTAGTGAGGGTAAATATGCTCGGTTCTGCACCGATGAAACTTCTGCTGGTTCAATGGGATGATACCATCGGAACAGTTTACAGCGACCTGAACTACGAAAATGATTATGGACATAAATACGATTTGTATGTTCCTTCCAACATTGATAAAGGAAAAGCACAGCAGCTCATTCTCTATATCCACGGCGGCAGTTTTAATTCAGGAACCAAAGAGGACGGCGAGGTTTGGTGTAAATACTACGCTTCAAAGGGCTATATTACGGCTTCACTTGACTATTCTTTGCAAACTGTTCAAGAGGACGCAAGCCTTGTGAGAATGAACACGGAAATCAAAGAATGTGTAAATGCAATAAATGAAAAATGCATAGAACTCGGATACACCCTTGATGGTATGGCAACCTGTGGTGTTTCAGCCGGTGGAACGCTGGCGATGAATTATGCCTACACTTGTGCAGATTCATCTGCCATACCTGTAAAATTTGTGTTCCAGCTTGCCGCACCTGCTGATTTCGAACCCGACGATTGGAATATTCTGAAAAAGGTCGACAATCTTGATACTGATGCAGAATTTCTTTCTATGATGACAGGCGTGGATATTACAGAGAAAGCCATCCACAGCGGCGAATATAAGCAGTATGTAGATATGATTTCACCGGCAAGGCTTGTGAGTGAAAACTCTGTTCCTACTCTGATGGGATATGGACTGAAAGACCACCTTGTGCCGGGGAAATTGAAATACAAGCTGGTTTCCGCATTGGAGGAAAATGGCGTACAATACGATTATTTTGAGTTCCCGCACTGCAACCACGGAATGTATCGTGATCTCAATATATTGGAACAGTTTTTGAAACAATCTCTGGTATATTGCAAAACATATTTTTGAAACAATATTCTTGACATTAAAGCAAACAATAGTTAAGCCATGGACAATGCTGATTTTTGCATCATCCATGGCTTTCTATTTAACAATAAATCAATTGGGCCCGTCGACAAAGTCATTCGTCGAAGCACCTTTCGGTAAAACTTCCGGGTTACACTGCTACACTTCTAATCGCTTTCATAAAACTTCCGGGTTGCATATTACTACAGTTCACCAGACGCCCATTCGCATATTTTAGTTGATTTTTAAAAGTCTGTATGGTAAGATACTGATATATGTATCTGGGTGAAACGATAACCAAAGATACAACCCACAGAAAGGACGAGACAAACATGGAAAAACAGCGCAGAGTTATGCTTAAGCTCAGCGGAGAAGCATTAGCTGGTGAAAAAAAGACTGGTTTTGATGAAGAAGTTGTAAAGGACGTTGCAAGACAGGTAAAGCTGTCAGTTGACCAGGGCGTACAGGTTGCAATTGTAATTGGCGGCGGAAACTTCTGGAGAGGCCGTTCCAGCAACGCAATTGATCGACCAAAGGCAGACCAGATTGGTATGCTGGCAACTGTTATGAACTGTATCTATGTATCTGAAATCTTCCGTACCACAGGCATGAAGACTGAAATCTTCACACCATTTGCCTGCAGCACCTTTACAAAGCTGTTCTCTAAGGATGCAGCAAATGAAGCACTTGCACAGGGAAAGGTTGTTTTCTTTGCAGGCGGTACCGGACATCCATATTTTTCTACTGACACTGGTGTTGTACTGCGTGCCATTGAGATGGAGGCAGACGTTATCCTTCTTGCAAAGGCAATCGACGGTGTTTATGACAGTGATCCGGCAAAGAATCCAGATGCTGTCAAGTATGATACCGTAACTATTAAAGAGGTCGTAGATAAGCGCCTTGCTGTTATTGATATGACGGCATCTATCATGTGTATGGAAAACCATATGCCGCTTGCTGTATTTGGCTTAAACGAAGAAAACAGCATTGCAAATGCATTAAACGGCAAGATTACAGGAACTCATGTAACAGCCTGAGAATTTAAAAACTATTAAATTTAAAAACCATAAAACCGAAGGAGCGTAACTATGAAGGAAGTTATTAAAAAATGTGAAGAGAAGATGACAAAAACCTGCGAAAATCTGGATGGCGAGTTTGCCAATATCCGTGCAGGACGTGCAAATCCAAATCTGTTAAACAGAATTATGGTTGAATATTATGGAACTCCGACTCCTATGCAGCAGGTAGGAAATATTTCAGTTCCGGAGCCGAGAATCATCCAGATCAATCCGTGGGAGAAGAGTCTGTTAAAGGCTATCGAGAAAGCTATTCTGGCATCTGATCTTGGAATCACACCAACAAATGATGGTACAAGCATTCGCCTTGTATTCCCAGAGCTTACAGAGGAAAGACGTAAGGAATTAGTAAAGGACATTAAGAAGAAGGGTGAGGCTGCAAAGGTTGCTGTCCGCAATGTTCGCCGTGATGCTAACGATACCTTAAAGAAGATGGAGAAGTCAACTGACATTACTGAGGATGAGCGCAAGGAAGGCGAAGAGAAAATCCAGAAGATGACAGACAAATATGTTGCAAAGATAGACAAGAGTGTTGAGAATAAATCAAAGGAAATCATGACTGTCTAATAATAAGAAATTTTCAGGGCAGGCGTTTTGCCTGTCCTGTTTTGTGTAACAAGATAAAATAAGATTATACCTGTGAGGTACTCATATGGATGAACAAAAAAAGATTCCGCGTCATGTCGCGATCATTATGGACGGAAACGGCAGATGGGCTGAGCGCAGAAAGCTGCCACGAAAAATGGGTCATGCAGAAGGCTGTAAGGTACTAGAGCAAACTGTGCGCGATGCAGCTGATCTTGGTATTGACTATTTGACTGTTTATGCGTTTTCCACTGAAAACTGGAAGCGCTCTGAGGAAGAGGTTTCGGCGCTTATGGTTCTTATGGGCTTTTACATTAAAAAGCTTTTAAAGGTAGCCGAAGAGGAGAATGTACGTGTTAAAATTATAGGAGAGCGAAGCCGCTTTGCACCAGATCTGGTGAATGGTTTAAATAAGCTTGAATATGAGACAAGAAATAATACACGCATGGTATTTGCCATTGCGATCAACTATGGTGCAAGAGACGAGATGCGCCGCGGAATGATTCGCATGGCAGAGGATGTGAAAGCAGGAAAGCTCGAGCCTACAGCTATTACGGAGCAGACAATTGGCTCTTATCTGGATACTGCAGATATGCCAGATCCAGATCTTTTAATTCGCACAAGCGGTGAGCTTCGTCTGTCAAATTTCTTGCTCTGGCAGCTGGCTTACACAGAAATTTATGTGACAGATGTTTTGTGGCCTGATTTTAACAAGGAAGAGCTGCAAAAGGCAGTAGATTCATTTGGAAAGCGTGAGCGCCGTTATGGAGGTCGTCTGACCAAATAAGATTTATATAACATTTTACTTACAGAAAGGCATAAAAATTTATGTTTATTACAAGAACAATCAGCGGAATTGTGCTGTTGGCAGTGACTATGTGTGCAATCATCGCCTCGGGCCCGCTTCTGTATTTATTTATGCTTCTGATCAGCCTGGTTGGCATGTATGAGCTGTACCGTGTTTTTCAGATGGAAAAAAAGATTCCTGCGCTTGTTGGTTATCTGACAGCAATCGGAATAGAATCTGTCATTCTGGCAGGAAAAAATGATCTTGTTGTTCTTATACTTGTCTTAGGATTTTTGGCAATGATGGTCTCATATGTGGCTACTTATCCAAAATTCACGGCAGAAGAGATTGCAAAAGCAACATTTGGAATGGTATATGTGGCATTGATGATGTCATTTATTTTCCAAACAAGAATAAGCAATGATGGTGCCTACACAGTATGGCTGATCTTTATCAGCGCATGGGGTTGTGATACATGTGCATATTTAGTTGGACGTGCGATTGGAAAACATAAAATGACACCTGTATTAAGTCCAAAAAAATCAATCGAGGGTGCAGTCGGCGGAATTATAGGAAGTGCATTAATTGGTGCGCTTTATGGAACAATTTTCAAGACAAATCTGACTGAATTTTCAAATCCGGCTGTTTTTTGTGCTATTATTGGTGCATGCGGTGGCTTTATTTCCATGTTTGGAGATCTTTCCGCTTCTGCGATCAAACGCCAGTACCAGATTAAGGATTATGGAAATCTGATTCCGGGACACGGCGGAATCATGGATCGTTTTGACAGTATTATTTTTACAGCACCGTTAATCTACATTCTCGTAACGCTACTTCAGCGTATTGCGTAAGCGAAGAATAATTAACGAAGAAAGGCAGGTTTTTATAATGAAAAAAATTGCCATTTTAGGATCTACAGGTTCTATTGGAACACAAAGCTTAGAGGTTATTCGCAGCCAGCCAGATATGGAAGCAACTGTGTTAGCCGCCGGAAGTAATGTTGAACTGCTTGAAAAGCAGATTCGCGAATTTCATCCAAAGCTTGTATGTGTTTATAAAGAAGATGCGGCAAAACTATTAAAACAGGCTGTTGCCGACCTTGATGTAACGATTGTAAGCGGAATGGATGGTCTTATTGAGGCAGCTGCATTCCCGGAAACACAGATCGTTGTTACTGCAGTTGTCGGAATGATTGGAATACGTCCGACTATAGCAGCTATTAAGGCAGGCAAAGATATCGCACTTGCAAATAAGGAAACACTTGTTACTGCCGGTCATCTGATTGTTCCAATGACCAAGCAGTACGGGGTGCGCCTGCTTCCAGTAGACAGTGAGCATTCTGCTATTTTCCAGTCACTTATGGGAAGCTTTCCAGAAGGATCAACTGGTCACAAGATTGATAAAATTCTTCTGACAGCATCTGGCGGACCGTTCCGTGGATGGACGAAAGAACAAATGAAAAATATTCGCCCTGAGGATGCATTAAAGCATCCTAACTGGGTAATGGGAAGAAAGATTACAATTGATTCTTCTACCATGGTAAATAAGGGATTAGAGGTAATGGAAGCAAAGTGGCTTTTTGGCGTTGAATATGATCAGGTTCAGGTTGTGATCCAGCCACAGTCTGTTATCCATTCAATGGTACAGTTTGAGGATGGTGCTATTATTGCCCAGCTTGGCACACCTGATATGAAGCTTCCTATTCAGTTAGCACTGACATATCCAGACAGAAGATATCTTCCTGGAAAACGCCTCGATTTTGCAGAACTTGGAAGCATCAGCTTCTTTGCACCTGATTTTGAAAACTTCCCTGGACTGGCACTTGCTTATAAAGTTGGAAAAGAAGGTGGAAACAGACCAACAATATACAACGCAGCTAATGAGTTTGCTGTCAGCCGTTTTCTTGATCACAAATTGTCATATCCGGGCATTATTGAGGCAATTGAAGCCTCTCTTGATCATGTTGGCTTTGTTCAAAATCCGAATGTCGACAACATTTTAGAGACTGAGGCAGCTGTATACGAATTTTTACAGTCAGCGTTGGCATAGATTACAACAGGGTAAGAAACTAGTACTAAAAGAAAGAGGAAAGTATGAATCCATTCAGCATTATTGCACTTTTTTTAATTATCGGATTGGTTGTATTCATCCATGAATTTGGCCATTTCCTTCTTGCAAAAAAGAACGGGGTAGGGGTAATTGAGTTTTCAATTGGCATGGGACCGAGACTTTTGAGCACTGTTCATAAGGGAACACGATATTCTCTTAAATGGATACCTTTTGGCGGCTCCTGCCTGATGCTGGGGGATGACAATGGAATAGTTGATCCGGACGCAGAAGAAATTACAGACAAGGCGCATAGTCTTGCTGAGAAGAATGTCTGGGCACGTATTTCAATTATTGCAGCAGGACCAATCTTTAATTTTTTGCTTGCCTTTGTGCTTGCTGTTATTGTGATCGGTTTTGCCGGAAGCGACAAACCATATGTGCAGGGAGTTATTGATAAGTATCCTGCACAGGAGGCAGGTCTTGAGAAAGGCGATTTAATCACCTCAGTGAATGGCTCACGTGTCCATTTGTTTCGTGAAATTCAGATCTATATGGCAATGAACCCTGGCAAATCACTTGACGTTACTTATGTAAGAGATAACCAGACTCATGAAACAACACTTGTTCCAAAGTATGACGAGGCAAATAATACGTATTACATGGGTATTTACTCTGGTGCTCGCTATGGCTTAAAATGGTATGAGACACTCCAATATGGTCTTTACGAGGTGAAATATAACGTTGTTACGGTAATCAAAAGTCTTGGTATGATATTTACCGGAGACCTTCCGATGACGAGCTTTTCTGGTCCTGTTGGCATTGCGACTACAGTAAATGATATGGTTGAAGAGGTCAATACCTCTATGGCCGATGAATCGTTTTCAGACCGTGCGATGACGATGTTTTTAACGCTTGCAAATTTTGTTGTCATGATCAGTGCCAACTTAGGCGTCATGAATCTGCTTCCGATTCCGGCATTAGACGGCGGAAGATTACTGTTTTTACTAATTGAAGCAGTGCGGGGCAAGCCGGTGCCAAAAGAAAAAGAGGCAATCGTTCACATCGCAGGAATTATTTTCCTCTTCATTTTTATGATATTCATTTTGTTTAGCGATATTATAAAGATTTTCCAGTGAGGAATCATTTATATGTGAGGGGTAAAAAATGGAACAAAATACAAAGCAAATTCGAGAACTTACAAAAGAAATACGAATAGGAAACCGTGTGATTGGCGGCAGTTATCCTATTTTGATTCAATCTATGACAAATACAAAGACACAGGATGTTGATGCAACTGTTGAACAGATTCTTCGTCTTGAAGATGCTGGCTGCGAGATTATTCGCTGTACAGTGCCTGATATGGAGGCAGCAAAGGCAATTGGTGAGATTAAAAAGCGTATTCATATTCCGTTAGTAGCCGATATTCATTTTGATTACAGGTTGGCAATTGCCGCTATGGAAAATGGTGCTGATAAGATTCGCATTAATCCTGGAAATATCGGAAGTGATGAGCGTGTGCGTGCTGTTGTCGAGAAGGCAAAGGAATATCATGTTCCTATCCGTGTCGGTGTTAATAGTGGTTCTCTTGAAAAAAAATATATTGAAAAATATAATGGCGTGACGGCAGAGGGTTTGGTAGAGAGTGCTCTTGAAAAGGTGGCAATGATTGAACAGTTTGGTTATGATCAACTTGTCATCAGCATTAAATCATCGGATGTTATGATGTGCGTAAAAGCGCATGAATTAATTGCCGATAAAACACCTTACCCGCTTCATGTGGGCATCACTGAGGCTGGAACAATTATTTCAGGAAATATTAAGTCATCTATTGGTCTAGCATTAATTTTAAATCAGGGAATTGGAAATACCATCCGCGTATCACTGACTGGTGACCCTGTTGAAGAGATTCGTTCAGCTAAGATCATTTTAAAGACACTTGGTATTCGAAAGGGTGGTGCAGAGATTGTATCCTGTCCAACCTGTGGACGTACACAGATTGATCTGATTCGTCTGGCAAATGAGGCAGAAACGCTTGTCAGCCGTTATCCATATGATATTAAGGTTGCTGTTATGGGCTGTGTTGTAAATGGTCCAGGTGAGGCAAAGGAAGCTGATCTTGGCATTGCAGGAGGTGTTGGCTGCGGTGTTATCATAAAAAAGGGTGAAATCATCCGAAAGCTTCCGGAAGAGGAGCTGCTTGCCGGATTAAAGGAAGAATTGGATAACTGGCAGGCATAATAATTCAGAAAGGAACTTTCATGGCAAAGCGCTTTTTTGAAACATTTCCAGCGCTTATCCTAGAAGATGAGCTGAAGGATCTGTTTGAATTTGCAGAAGTAACTGCATTAAAATATAATCGTGACAGGACGGCGATTCATGTATATCTGCTTTGTCGCCGTCTGATTTCAAAGCCGCAGATTTATGCGGTGGAATCTAAAATTGAAAAGCAGATGTTTCCTGATGGTGATATGAAGATTCGTATATTTGAATCTTTTTCACTGTCAGAACAATACACACCGTCATATCTTGTTGATGTCTATAAGGACAGTTTATTTGCAGAAATTAAGCGTCGAAGTGATCTGGATTATCATATTTTGATGCGCGCTGACTGGAAGGTAGCTGATGATGATTCTCTTTTGCTTACATTAGAGGATAGTCTTTGGGCTAGAAATCGTGCTGGCGAGCTGCGTGAATGGATTCAGATGGTTTTTTATGACCGCTGTGCAATATCAATTCCTGTAGCAGTATCATTTAAAGAGCGTGATACAACAGCAATTGAGGAAGAAAAAAAGCGCGCAGAGGCACAGGCTATCGCACGTATCATGAAAGCCAACAGCGTGGCTTCCAAAGAGAAAGAGGATGAATTTATTGATACAGCCTCTGCTGATACGAAAAAAGGCAGTGAAAAAACTACTCTTAGAAAAGGAGATCCCTCAAAAGCTACCAAATCAGCTGGCGAAAAAAACGTTCAGACACCGCGCGAAATTCCAGGCGGCAATTTTCAAAAATCATCCTATAACAAGGGTAATAAAGGCGGATACAGCGCCAAGCGTCCTCTTCGTTCAGACGATCCAAACATGGTATATGGACGCAATTTTGAGGATGTCACACCAATGAAAATTGTTGAGATTCAGGAGGAGATCGGAGAAGTTGTCATAAATGGAAAGATTATTGCTGTAACTGAGCGTGAGCTTAGAAATGGCGAGAAAACTATTATTTCCTTTGCTGTAACTGATTACACAGATACGATCATGGCAAAAATCTTTGTTCCAAATGAGTTTT
This sequence comes from Anthropogastromicrobium sp., assembly GCF_037349415.1. Taxonomy (NCBI): domain Bacteria; kingdom Bacillati; phylum Bacillota; class Clostridia; order Lachnospirales; family Lachnospiraceae; genus Anthropogastromicrobium; species Anthropogastromicrobium sp. The sequence continues at coordinate 106,698 of NZ_JAXWCK010000012.1, read as the reverse complement.
TATCCGAATTAAAAAAGGATGTGGCTGTTGGCAAGGCTGTAACTGTTAAGGGCATCGCCATGATGGATAAGTTTGACCATGAAGTAACGATTTCCTCTGTATCAGGTATAAAGCGTGCGGAATGGAAGGAAGAAAAACGCGAAGATCACGCTCTTGTAAAACGAGTTGAACTTCACTGCCATACAAAGTCCTCAGAGATGGATGCTGTATCTGATGCGCAAGCGCTTGTAAAAACAGCAAAGGGCTGGGGACACACTGCTCTTGCCATAACAGATCATGGCTGTGCGTATGCTTTCCCAGAAGCTGCACATGCATTGTCAAAGGGTGATGATTTTAAGCTGATCTTTGGCTGCGAGGGATACTTAGTCGATGACTTAAAGGAAATCGTTGTAAATAGTAACGGTGCTTCTCTTGATGCTTCATATGTTGTATTTGATATTGAGACAACAGGATTTCATCCATCTAAAAATAAAATCATTGAGATTGGTGCTGTAAAGGTGATAAATGGTGAGATTACAGACCGCTTTTCTGAGTTCATCAATCCGCGTGTTCCTATTCCGTTTACGATTGAACGACTAACCGGAATCAATGATGCTATGGTTTGTGATGCACCAGGCGTAGAGGAAATTCTTCCTAAATTTTTGAGCTTTTGCGAAGGCTGTGTCCTTGTAGCGCATAATGCGTCCTTTGATACAAGCTTTATCCGCTATAATGCAGAGCAGCTTGGCATTGAATTTCCTCCAACTTACGTTGATACAGTTGGACTGGCACGTTTTCTTCTGCCGCATCTTGGACGTTTTAAGCTTGATACTGTTGCAAAAGAGCTTCATGTTTCACTTGAGAATCATCATAGGGCAGTAGATGATGCCGGGGCAACAGCAGAAATTTTTGTCAAGTTTCTTCCGATGCTTAAGAAGAAAGGCTTTGAAACACTTGATGATATTGTAGAAAAGGCTGTTATGACACCAGAGGCAATCATGCGAATGCCTACGTATCACATCATATTGCTTGCAGCAAATGAAGTAGGCCGAATAAATCTGTATCGTCTGATCTCAATGGCACATGTTAAATATTTTGCCAGAAGACCGAGATTCCCACGCTCAGAAATTATGAAATACAGAGAGGGACTGATTATTGGATCGGCGTGTGAGGCAGGCGAGCTGTTTCGTGCAATCACAGGAGGAGAGAGCGATGATGAAATTGCAAAAATTGTCTCCTTTTATGATTATCTGGAAATTCAGCCTACAGGAAACAATGAGTTTATGCTGCGTGAAGAGGATTCTCCTTATAAGACAAGAGAAGATCTTGAGGCTCTTAATAAAAAGATTGTTCAGCTTGGCGAGCTTTACGATAAACCTGTCTGCGCAACATGCGATGTGCATTTTTTAAATCCAGAGGATGAGGTTTACCGCCGTATTATTATGAGCGGTAAAGGCTTTAAGGATGCTGATTTCCAGCCGCCGCTTTATTACAGAACAACAGAAGAAATGCTAAAGGAATTTGAATATTTGGGAAGTGATAAGGCATATGAGGTAGTTGTCACAAATACGAATCTGATTGCAGATCGTATTGATCATCTGGCGCCTGTAAGACCTGATAAATGTCCGCCTGTTATTGAAAATTCAGATATAGACCTTAGAAATATGTGTTATGAAAAGGCACATTCAATGTATGGCGATCCGCTGCCGCCAATAGTAGAAGAACGCTTAGAGCATGAGCTTCACTCAATCATTTCAAATGGCTTCGCCGTTATGTATCTGATTGCCGTTAAGCTTGTTCATAAGTCAAACGAAGACGGTTACATGGTAGGCTCTCGTGGTTCTGTCGGATCATCATTTGTTGCAACTATGTCTGGAATTACAGAGGTAAATCCATTAAGTCCACATTATTACTGCAAGAAATGTCATTACAGTGATTTTGATTCGGAGGAAGTTAAAAAGTTTGGTGGTGGTGCAGGCTGCGATATGCCAGATAAAATTTGTCCTGTATGCGGTGAAAAGCTTGCAAAGGATGGCTATGATATCCCATTCGAGACATTCCTAGGCTTTTATGGTGATAAGGAGCCTGATATTGACTTAAACTTCTCTGGTGAATACCAGAGTAAGGCTCATGCCTATACAGAGGTTATTTTTGGCGCCGGACAAACCTTTAGAGCCGGCACTGTAGGTACACTGGCAGAAAAAACAGCATTTGGCTACGTGAAGAATTATTATGAAGAACATAACCAACATAAGCGAGAGTGCGAAATTAACCGCCTTGTCACTGGCTGTACTGGCGTAAAACGAACATCAGGGCAGCATCCCGGCGGAATAATTGTACTTCCAATCGGTGAAGATATTAACTCCTTCACACCAGTACAGCATCCGGCAAATGATATGACGACCAGCACAGTAACAACACACTTTGATTACCATTCAATTGATCATAACTTGTTAAAGCTTGACATACTTGGCCATGATGATCCTACCATGATCCGTATGCTTGAAGATTTAACAGGAATTGATGCAAGAGAAATTCCGCTCGACAGTCCAGAGGTAATGTCATTATTTAAGGACACATCTGCGCTTGGAATAAAGCCAGAGGATATAGGTGGCTGTAAGCTTGGTGCACTTGGTCTTCCGGAGTTTGGCACTGACTTTGCTATGGGCATGTTAATTGAAACACAGCCGCAGCATTTCTCAGATTTAGTTCGTATTGCGGGTTTGTCACATGGTACAGATGTATGGCTTGGAAATGCCCAGACACTTCTGCAGGAGAAAAAGGCGACCATTTCAACTGCTATATGTACGCGAGATGATATCATGGTTTACTTAATCAGCAAGGGCATTGAAAAAGGTCTTTCGTTTAAGATCATGGAGGCAGTTCGAAAAGGAAAGGGTCTTCAGCCAGAATGGGAGCAGACTATGGTTGAGCATGATGTGCCAGACTGGTATATATGGTCTTGTAAAAAGATTAAATACATGTTCCCTAAGGCACATGCCGCAGCTTATGTTATGATGATGTGGCGAATTGCATACTGCAAAATCTTTTATCCGCTGGCATTTTATGCTGCCTACTTTAGTATACGTGCCACTGCCTTTTCATATGAATTGATGTGTCAGGGCAAAGAAGCACTAGAACGTCATATGGCTGATTATGAAAGCCGAATGGACACGCTTTCACCAAAGGAGAAGGATTCCTATCACGATATGCGTATTGTTCAGGAAATGTATGTAAGAGGCTTTGAATTTACACCAATTGACTTGTTTAAGGTACAGGCAACAAGATTCCAGATTGTTGATGGAAAGCTAATGCCATCACTAAGCTCTATAGAAGGTCTTGGAAATAAGGCAGCAGAATCCATTGTAGAAGCAGCACTCGGAGGGGCGTTCCTTTCAAGACAAGATTTTCGAGAGCGCGCCAAAGTGGGACAGACAGTTAGTGATAAGCTTTTGGAGCTTGGAATTTTAAGCGATATTCCAGAGTCCAATCAGCTGTCGCTCTTTGACTTTTAACAAATATTAGAATAGAGGAAAACAAATGAAAATAGGATTTGATAATGAAAAGTATCTCAAAATTCAGTCAGAACATATCAAGGAGAGAATTGACCAGTTTGGCGATAAGCTGTATCTGGAATTTGGCGGAAAGCTGTTTGATGACTATCACGCTTCAAGAGTTCTTCCGGGATTTGCGCCAGATAGTAAGCTTCAGATGTTAATGCAGCTGTCTGATATGGCTGAGATCGTTATTGTAATTTCAGCGACAGATATTGAAAAAAACAAAAAGCGTGGTGATCTTGGAATTACTTATGATGTTGATGTACTTCGCCTTATATCAGAATATGAAAAAAAGGGTCTGTATGTTGGAAGTGTTGTGATAACACAGTTCGCAGGCCAGTCAGGTGCTGTTCAGTTCCAGAAACGTCTTGAAAAGAAGGGTATTGATGTATACCGTCATTACCTTATTGATGGCTATCCATCAAATGTTTCTCTTATTGTAAGCCCTGATGGTTTTGGTAAAAACGAATATGTCCGCACAACAAGACCGCTAGTTGTTGTCACTGCACCAGGACCGGGAAGCGGTAAGATGGCAACATGTCTTTCTCAGCTTTACCACGAAAATTTACGCGGAGTACGTGCCGGCTATGCTAAGTTTGAGACATTCCCGATCTGGAATATTCCTCTAAAGCACCCTGTAAATCTGGCTTATGAAGCTGCTACAGCCGATCTGAATGATGTTAACATGATCGACCCATTCCATTTAGAGGCATATGGTGTTACAACTGTAAATTATAACCGTGATATTGAGATTTTCCCTGTTTTAAATGCTATCTTCGAGCGCATTTATGGAGAAAATCACTATTACAAGTCTCCAACTGATATGGGTGTCAACATGGCGGGAAATTGTATTATCGACGATGAGGTATGCTGTGAAGCATCCAGAATGGAAATTATTCGCCGTTATTACACAGCCATGAATAAGATTGCAAAAGAGGATGGCGGTGAGAATGAGCTGTACAAGATTGAGCTTTTGATGAAGCAGGCAAAAATCACACCAGCTGACCGCAAGGTAACAGTAGCTGCCATGGACCGCGCAAACAAGCTTGGTGTTCCTACTGCTGCAATGGAGCTTCCAGATGGAACAATCGTTACCTCTAAGACAAGTGATCTTCTTGGTGCCTCTGCCGCACTTCTTTTAAATGCTTTAAAGCAGTTAGCACAGATTGATCACGACAGAAATCTGATCTCTCCAGAAGTTATTGAACCAATTCAGAAATTAAAGACAGGCTATCTTGGTGCAAAGAATCCACGTCTTCACACCGATGAAGTATTAGTTGCACTTTCTGTAACTGCTGCATCAGACCCGATTGCAAAACTTGCAATGGAGCAGATGCCAAAGCTGTCTGGATGCCAGATGCATACTTCTGTTATGCTTTCCGATGTAGACAGTAAGACACTTAAGCGCCTTGGTGTTGATCTGACATGCGAGCCTGTCCGCGAATCTGCAGCAAAAGGAGAGTTCTGATTTGTTAACAATCAGCTGATAAAAAACAGCAGGGAGGAAAAAATGGAACGCATTGAAATTGTTGAAAATGGCTTGTTTCTCGTATTTGAAATTGCTGATGATAAATGTTTTAAATTTCTTCATTTTGGGAAAAAGCCATTTAATGAAAAAGATATTATTGCGCGATCTACATCATATGGTTTTAGATTTGTTGAAATTAATCTGGCTGGTTATGATCGTCCCTATGAGCGCCATGGAAACAAATATATTGTAACGGCACCTGGCTGGCATATGCGTTATGAATCTATGGAAGACGGCCGTAATCAAAACGGCCGTATCGTGATGTTTGTTCTGCGTGATGAAATAACAGATGTAATAGTAAAAAGCTACATGCAGTTTTATGACGGACTTTCCATTATTCGATTCTGGAACATAGTTGAAAACACAGGCAGCCAGACGCAGGTGTTAGACTATATTTCATCTTTTAATTATGAGGGAATTGACAAGGAAGGATCACTTCCTGCTGATAAAAAGCTGCAAATTCGCATACCGCACAACGGATGGCAAAAAGAAGTCAATTGGAAAACGTATGATCTTTGTGACTTTGGTATGGAACGTATTCAGCCAGCGTGTGATCAGCGCTCCTCAAACCTTCTTACAGTAAGCAATACTGGAAACTGGTCAGCTAAAGAACACCTTCCAATGGGATATCTTGAGAACACGCAGACACATACGGGTATGCTCTGGCAGATTGAAAATAATGGTTCCTGGCACTGGGAGATTGGAGATCAGAATGGTCATCTTTATTTGGCAGCATCTGGTCCGAATGAAATTTATTCTCACTGGTTTAAAAATCTAAAACCAGGAGATACTTTTACAAGCGTGCCTGTTGCTGTAAGCCTAACTGATCAAGGCTTTGATGATGCAGTTGGAACAATGACAAAATATCGCCGTATTATCCGCCGTCCAAATGCAGATAATGAATCTCTTAAAATTATCTTTAATGACTATATGAATTGTTTGTGGGGGCATCCGACGGCAGCAGAAGAGTTTCCACTAATAGATGCGGCAGCAGAGGCCGGATGCGAGTATTTTTGTATTGATGCCGGCTGGTATGCAGATGGTGATTGGTGGGATGCGGTTGGTGACTGGAGAGAGAGCAAAAAACGCTTTCCGAACGGTGTACGTGAAATTACCGATTATATTCGCAGTAAGGGAATGATTCCAGGCGTATGGCTTGAGCTTGAAGTTATGGGTATTAATTGTCATATGGCACAGGAGGTTCCTGATGACTGGTTTTTCATGCGTCATGGAAAACGTGTATATGATAGAAGTCGATATCAGCTTGACTACAGAAATCCAGAAGTTCGTGCCTATGCAGATAGTGTGATAGATCGCCTGATTAAAGATTATGGCGTTGGCTATATTAAAATGGACTATAACATTGAGCCGGGAATTGGCACCGACTTACATGCCGATAGTGCTGGAGACGGTATGTTATCACACGAGAGAACTTATCTAAAATGGCTGGAAGCAGTATTTAAACGCTATCCGGATCTTGTAATTGAAAACTGTTCATCAGGTGGTCTTCGTATGGATTACGCTATGCTATCACGATACAGCATTCAGTCTACAAGTGATCAGGATGACTATCGTTATTATTGTACTATTGCAGCAAATTCGCCATCTGCATTGACACCAGAGCAAAGTGCGATTTGGTCATATCCACTTCGTGAAGGAGATCGGGAAGAGGTTGTCTTTAATATGGTTAACGCCATGCTGCTTCGCATTCATCAAAGTGGTCATTTAGCTGAACTTACTCAAGAACGCCGTGATCTGGTAAAGGAGGCACTCGATATTTACAAAACTATTCGAAAAGATATCAAAAATAGTGTTCCGATCTGGCCAATTGGATTATCGCAGTTTCATGATGAATGGACCTGTCTTGGTCTGCAATCAGAAAACAAAATTTATCTGGCTGTGTGGAGAAGAAATGGCAATAAACCTGTCATTGAAATTCCATTCGAACAGTTAAATAATAAAGAAGTGTCTGTCAGCTGTCTTTATCCATCATATTCAGAGGTTTTGTTTTCATGGAGCAAAGAAAGCAATGTATTGACCGTTACGATGGAAAAAGAATTTATGGCAAGACTGTTTTGTATTGAAATAAAATAAATAATCGTAAATAAGGCAATTGCCAAAAGGAGCTGTTATGGGAAAATTAGATCAGTATTGTTTTGATGGAACAAATGCACTTTCACTGAAAAAACTGCCGACAGACAGCAAAAAAGATCAGGTTGACAAGGAAAAAATTCTTGCCAAAACAGAAAAAAATCAGGAAAAAATTTTTGCACTTCAGGATAAGCTTTACGCAGATGCAAAAGAAGGACTAATTATTATCCTGCAGGCTAGAGATGCTGCAGGAAAGGACAGTACTATTCGTCATGTCATGGGCGGTATAAATCCGCAGGGTGTACAGGTTTTCAGCTACAAGCAGCCTTCTAAGGATGAGCTTGCGCATGATTATCTGTGGCGCTGCGTTACAAATCTTCCTAAGCGTGGAATGATAGCTATTTTTAATCGCTCTTACTACGAAGATGTATTAGTCGTAAAGGTTCATGAGCTTTACAAAGGCTACCATATGGCAGAACGTTGTTTAAATCCAGATACAATCATTGAGAATCGTTATCGCCAGATTCGCCATTTTGAGGAATATCTGTATGACAACAGCTACCGCGTCGTAAAGATTCTGCTTAATGTTTCTAAAGAAAAGCAAAAACAGCGTTTCCTTGAACGTATTGATCTTCCAGAGAAAAACTGGAAATTTTCCCAAAGCGATATGGCAGAGCGTGCTCTGTGGGATCAATACGATGATGCTTATGAGCGTGCTGTAAATGCAACTGCCACAAAGGAGAATCCATGGTATGTTATTCCGGCAGATCAGAAATGGTACAGCAGATATCTTGTATCAGAAATTATTCTTGATGTGCTGCAAAAAATTGATCCACAGTATCCAACTCTCTCACAAGAAGAAGCCGAGAAGCTTCCGCAGTATAAGGAGATGCTTCAAAATGAGAATATGAAGCATTCATGAAAATTAGATCTAGTATAAAAAGCCCGGCAGGAAGAGTAATCTTTCTGCCAGGCTTTTTTTAATATATTTTGATCTTTTTGATACCAGATTGCTACGTGCTTTGCACTTTCGCAATCTTCAAAAACATTCGTAATCCGCTCATTTTTCTTTGAAAAATGGCTACTTACTCATGTTTTTGACCCTGGTATCATTCAAATTGTTCTTTGTGCTTCTTTAACAATGTCTGAATCTTTTCTGTTGGAGATAAGCTGTTTCCAATCGGAACATCATGATTAAGTGTATTGATGATAGCAGCAGTAAACTTACTCATGTCAGCTTCAATGTACCAGCTTCTCTTAAGCAGCTCTGGAGAACGATAATTCAAGTTAGTTGTGATAACATAATCAAAGTAACCCTGAGAATTGAAATCATCAAACTTCTCTAATCCGTCTGTGAAAAGACCAAATGTACAACATACAACAACATTCTTTGCACCGCGGTCTTTCAGTTCCTTTGCTGTATCAAGCATACTCTCTCCGGAAGAGATCATATCGTCAATGATGATAACAGTTTTGCCCTTGATGTTTGCACCCAAAAATTCATGTGCAACAATCGGATTCTTTCCATTTACAACAGTAGAATAGTCTCTTCTCTTGTAGAACATACCCATGTCAATGCCAAGGTTATTAGCAAAGTAAACAGCACGTCCCATTGCACCTTCATCAGGGCTGATTGCCATTAAATGATCCTTGTCGATTATCATATTTGGCTCTTTCTTTAACAGCGCCTTGATAAACTGGTACGGAGGTGTAAAATTGTCAAATCCGTGAAGCGGAATTGCATTCTGAACACGTGGGTCATGAGCATCAAAAGTGATGATGTTGCTTACACCCATGTCGATAAGCTCCTCTAATGCCAGTGCACAGTCAAGAGATTCTCTTCTGTTACGCTTATGCTGACGGCCCTCATACAAAAACGGCATAACGACATTGACACGGCGTGCACCGCGGCAGGAGCCGATAAGACGCTTCAGATCCTGATAATGATTATCAGGAGACATGTGATTTACTTCACCGCACAGCTGATAAGTTAAGCTATAATTTGTTACATCGACCATTGCAAAAATATCAGAGCCGCGAACAGACTCTTTTAATACACACTTTGCTTCACCAGAGCCAAAACGTGGACAGGAAAAATCAAGCAGATAGGACTTACTGTCATAGCCACGGAAATCCAGCATCGACTGACGCTGAGCAAGTGCCTCTGCATCATGCTGACGGAAGGAAACGATATAGTCATCGACCTTCTTTGCAAAATCCTTGCAGCTGTCAAGTGCAGCAATCTTCAAAGGACCAATAGGAATACTGTTTTCAAATGAATAATCAATATTTGCCATTTATAGGACCGCCTTTTTATGTTAGTCTTGCAGTCAGAAATTGCCTCTTGCTTCATATACAATTTTTGACATACACAATCTATTATAACCGCAAAGAAAAGCATAAGTCAATAGAAAAAGTCGACAGAAAAAAATAGTTGCATTTTTGTTTTCTTTGTGATACACTGACTTAAGTGTTATTCTCGTGTGATAACCAATTATTTTAATAAGGAATGGGGTTTGGCATGTCAGCATTAAAGATTATCGTTACTGTTATTTATTGCATTGTTGCGATTGCATTTACAGCTTCTGTACTGATGCAGGAGGGAAAATCCGCAGGTCTGGGCGCAATTGGCGGTATGGCTGAGAGCTACTGGGGCAAGAATAAAGGTCGTTCCATGGAGGGAAAGTTAGAAAGATTCACTCTGATTGGAGCAATCATTTTCTTTGTTGGAGCAATTCTTCTGAACATGAACTTTTAAGTTACAGTTCACACGTCTGTTAATGAGCAAAACAGAGCTGCGAAGCAGCGACACACAAAACGTGTGGTTTTGTGAATTGGCGTCCTGTGAACAGTTACTTTATCAACAAAAGAAGCGGCTGTCGCAGATTGCGGCGGCCGTTTTGTGCCTTTTTATAAGATCAGCACCCCTTACACGACTAAAGCACTAACATATAAGAATATATAAGAAAGAAGTTTAATTTAAGTGAAGCTATATAAAGAAAAAAAGAAAAAATATTATCGAAAAAAACAGCAGTATAGCGAATCTAGTGAAGTGTTCGATACATCTGCTGATGAAGATTCTCTTAATTCAGAGCAGGATCATGACGATTCAAATCATGAAGGCAATAAAAAGAAGCTGCTGTTAGAGTTAATGTATGATAAAAATTACCGCCCGATGAAATTTAGGGAATTGTGTGTGCTGTTAGATGTCTCAAAAGCACGCCGTTATGAGCTTGAGACTGCTTTGAATCAGCTTGTTGATGAGGAGAAAATTGGTATTTCTGCTCATGGAAAATATGGTAAACCAGAGTTATTTACGCTTAAGGGTTCCTTTAGCTCCACATCAAGAGGCTTTGGCTTTGTTACAGTAGAAGAAAAAGACAATGATATTTTTATTGCGCCTGATAACACCTTAGGCGCCCTTCCTGGCGATGTTGTCTTAGTATCTGTAATTTCCCATGCCAATGGAAGCAGACGCGAAGAGGGACGTATTGTACGCATTTTAGAACACACGCTTACAAGTGTTGTCGGTACTTTTCAGAAGAACAAAAATTTTGGCTTTGTCCTTCCTGATAATCAGCGTATTCTTCGTGATTTCTTTGTTGAAAAAGGAAAGGATATGGATGCACAAAATGGAGACAAGGTTGTTGCTACAATACTTGACTATGGAAATGAGCATAAAAACCCACAGGTTGAAGTCACTGAAATTCTTGGTGCAAAGAATGAACCTGGTACTGATGTGTTAAGTATTGTGCGAAGCTATGGTATTCCAGAGGAATTTCCACAAGAGGTGCTAGATAGTCTTGATTCCATACCAGAAGAGGTTACAGAAGCAGAAAAAATTGGCAGACGCGACATGCGTGATTTCCATACAGTTACAATTGACGGTGAGGATGCAAGAGACTTAGATGATGCCATATCATTGACTTTTGAAAATGGTATTTATCATCTTGGTGTGCATATCGCTGATGTTACTCATTACGTAAAGGAAGGCTCCTTGCTTGATGAGGAAGCGAAAAATCGAGGCACAAGCGTGTATTTGGCGGATCGTGTAATTCCGATGCTTCCAAGAAAGCTTTCAAATGGCATATGCTCTTTAAATGCCGGGACAGATCGCTTGGCTTTGTCATGTCTTATGGACATCGATGAAGAGGGTACCATTGTCAATCATGAGATTTGTGAAACTGTAATTTGTGTTGACCGCCGCATGACATACACTATGGTAGCTGATATTCTCGATGGTGCAGAGGCACCTGAAGAATATAAAGACTTTGTTGATGATTTCAAGTTAATGAAGCAGCTTTCTGATTTGCTTCGCAAGAAACGCTCTGGACGCGGAGCCATTGACTTTGATTTTCCAGAATCAAAAATTATTCTCGATGAAAAAGGTCGTCCTATTGAGATTAAAGCATATGAACATTCTGCAGCGACACGGCTGATTGAGGATTTTATGCTGCTGACTAATGAGACAATAGCAGAGGAGTATTACTGGCTGGAGCTTCCGTTTGTTTATCGTATTCATGAGACGCCAGATGAGGAGAAGCTTAGGACATTTGCCACCTTCCTCAATAATTTTGGCTATTCGCTTCACCTTACAAACCACACCATTCATCCGAAAGAGCTGCAAAAGCTGTTAAGCCGCATTGAGGGAAGTGAGGCAGAGGGGCTAATCTCACGCATTTTGCTGCGTTCAATGAAACAGGCAAAATATTCACCAGAAAATCTTGGTCATTTTGGCTTGTCAGCGAAGTATTATTGCCATTTTACTTCACCGATTCGCCGTTACCCTGATTTGCAGATACACCGCATTATCAAAGAGCAGCTGCACGGAACACTTTCAAAATCACGTCAGGAGCATTATGAGCATATCCTTCCAAGCGTCTGTGACAGCTCAAGCAAGCTTGAACGGCGGGCAGACGAAGCGGAGCGTGAGACAGATAAGCTTAAAAAAGCCCAATATATGCGCCGTCATATTGGAGATATCTATGAGGGTGTAATTTCTGGCGTTACCGCATACGGCTTCTATGTAGAACTTACAAATACAGTAGAAGGACTTGTACGTGCTGCCAATTTAGATGATGATTATTATATCTATGATCAGGAGCATTATCAGCTGGTTGGTGAAATGACAGGACGTACCTTCAGCATCGGACAGAGTGTATCTGTTGTCGTAGTTGATGCGGACACGCTGACTAAACAAATTGAATTTTTACTCTACTATCCAGAGGAAGATTGGTCAAAGGGGGAAACGAGACATGGCAAAAGAAAGTCGAAAACTCATCGCAAATAATAAAAAAGCATTTCACGACTATTTTATCGAGGATACTTGGGAAGCAGGAATTGCACTGGTAGGTACTGAGGTAAAATCTCTTCGTATGGGAAAATGCAGTTTAAAGGAATCTTTTATCCAAATTCATAAGGGTGAAGTCTTTATCTACAACATGCATATCAGCCCGTATGAAAAAGGCAATATCTTTAATAAAGATCCGCTTCGTCCAAGAAAGCTTCTTGTTCATCGATATGAGATTAACAAGATTGTTGGAAAAATCGACCAGAAGGGCTATACATTAGTGCCGCTTCAGATTTATTTCAAGGGAAGTCTTGTAAAGGTTGAGTTTGCTCTTGCAAAGGGTAAAAAGCTTTATGATAAGCGTGCCGATATTGCAAAGAAGGACACAAGAAGAGAGGCTGAACGAGAATTTAAGGTATCAAATCTATATTAAGCAAAAAAAAGAGATCCTTGGAAAACCAAGGATCTTTTTTAGTGGAGCTGAGGGGAATCGAACCCCTGTCCGAAAGCCCATTCATTAAAGCTTCTCCCATCACAGTTGCTCTACATTCATTCCCTCATCCGACTGCCGAACAACAGGCTGCCAGATTCAGTAGCTTCATAAATCTCTTACCACCGCAAAGCTTAGGCGGTAAGGTGCCCTGCAAAGTCGATGCCAGATTCTTAAGCAGCAGGTGACTTAAGGCTGACAGCTGCCATTAGGCAGCGTATGCTAATTCGTTGTTAGCGTTTATATTTAAATCCGACTTTTAACGTGGATCCGGACCACGGATGGCTACTCTAACTTCAAAACCCCCGTCGAAACCAGTACAACCCCGGGAATGCATTCCGGTACAAATTTGCACGGTCACTAACAGTTGCATACTATTTTTATATGATATCACAATGTCATTTATCTGTCAACTGTACTTTTTTGAAAAATTATTAGCCTTTTTTTATATGGTATGCTAAAATAAAATCCAATAAACCCCACAATTTAACAGAAAGGATAAGGTGACACTCATGCCAAACAACTCTACTAAACTTGCACTGGAAGCTTCTTTGAAAAATTTGTTATTAAAAAAGCCTGTTGACAAAATTACCATTACAGATCTGACAAATGATTGCGGCATCACACGCATGGCTTTTTATTACCATTTTAAAGATATCTACGATCTCGTTGAATGGTCATGCTACGAGGACGCCTCAAGAGCCTTACAGGGAAAGAAAACCTATGAAACCTGGCAGGAAGGATTGATGCAGATCTTCGAGGCTGTTATGGAAAACAAACCTTTTATCATGAATGTGTATCATGCACTGAGCCGTGAGCAGATTGAAAACTATCTTTTCAGGCTGACGCGTGATTTAATTATGAATGTTATTAAGGAATGCTCTAAAGGCATGAACATAACTGCCAGTGAGCAAAGCTTTATCGCAGACTTTTATAAATACAGCTTTGTCGGTGTTATGCTTGACTGGATCAAAAAGGGCATGAAGGAGAATTATCATGAGATTGTAAACGATATATGTATCACAATGAGCGGAAATATTAAAAATTCACTTCAAAACTTCGCTGATAGTAAAAAAACAGCCTAAGCAATGATAGGTTAATAAGTCAACACAGAAGTTTTTTATCAAAATAGGGGGTTTGATTAGTTTTTTGTCATTATTCTTTTTTTGTATATGTATCTTTTTAATTTTATGAGTTAAGATAAGACCATAAAGAGAAAACAACAATGAAAGGTGGTACTGATGATGTCAGAAAAGAAAAATACATTAGGAAAAGCAGTAGCAGTTGCAGCAGGAGTAGGTGCAGCATATCTGGCACTAAAGAAGAAGGAAAACGAGAAGCAGGTTCTTGAACAGCAGGCTGCCCAGAACAGCAATTATAGAAACACTGAGCGCGGCAAATATGATAAGAACAGCAAGGGAATTTATTATACAAATGGTAATTACGAAGCATTCGCAAGACCTGAGAAACCAGAAGGCGTTGATGAAAAGCATGCCTATATCGTAGGAAGCGGACTTGCTGCTTTATCTGCAGCTTGCTTCTTAGTACGTGATGGTCAGATGCCTGGATCTCATATTCATATTTTGGAGGCTATGGATATTGCCGGTGGTGCATGTGATGGTATCTTTGATCCGTCCCGTGGCTATATCATGAGAGGCGGACGTGAGATGGAAAATCATTTTGAGTGTCTGTGGGATCTTTTCCGCAGTATTCCATCTCTTGAAGTTCCAAATGCATCTGTTCTGGATGAGTTCTATTGGCTGAACAAGCATGATCCTAATTATTCCCTGTGCCGTGCAACAGAGGACTGTGGAAAAGATGCTCATACCGATGGAAAGTTCAACTTAAGTCAGAAGGGCTGTATGGAAATTATGAAGCTTTTCATGACAAAGGATGAAGATCTGTATGATAAGACAATCGAAGATGTATTTGACGATGAAGTATTCAATTCTACATTCTGGCTGTACTGGCGTACCATGTTCGCATTTGAAAACTGGCACAGTGCACTTGAGATGAAGCTTTACTTCCAGCGTTTCATTCATCATATTTCTGGTCTGCCGGATTTCAGTGCACTTAAATTTACGAAGTATAATCAGTATGAATCTCTGATTCTTCCAATGCAGAAGTATCTTGAGGCTGCTGGCGTTGAGTTTAGATTTGGCGTTGAAGTAACAAATGTTATTTTCGAATTTAAGGATGGAAAGAAGATTGCATCTGCAATTGAGTGCAAGGAGCATGGTGTTGAGAAGGGTATTGTTTTGACAGAAAACGATCTTGTATTCGTCACAAACGGAAGCTGTACAGAAGGTACTATTTATGGTGATCAGAATCATGCACCGAATGGAGATGCAGAGGTTCGCACAAGTGGCTGCTGGAATCTGTGGAAGAATATCGCAAAGCAGGATCCGTCCTTTGGTCATCCGGAGAAATTCTGTTCCGATATTACAAAGACAAACTGGGAATCTGCTACCGTTACTACACTGGATGACAAGATTATTCCATATATCACTGATATCTGCAAGCGTGATCCGAAAACAGGAAACGTTGTAACTGGTGGTATTGTAAGCTGCGTAGATTCTAATTGGCTGTTAAGCTGGACAATCAACCGTCAGGGACAGTTCAAGACACAGGATAAGGACAAGGTTTGCGTATGGGTATATGGTCTGTTTACAGATAAGCCAGGCAACTTTGTTAAGAAGCCAATGAGAGAGTGTACAGGTAAAGAAATCACAGAAGAGTGGCTGTATCATTTAGGTGTTCCGACTGATCAGATTCCAGAGCTTGCTGAGAACAGTGCAGTCTGCGTACCGACTATGATGCCATATATCACTGCATTCTTCATGCCGCGTACAAAGGGCGACCGCCCGGATGTTATTCCGGATGGCTGCGTAAACTTCGCATTCTTAGGTCAGTTTGCTGACACACCTCGCGACACTGTATTCACTACAGAATATTCTGTAAGAACTGCTATGGAAGCTGTTTATGGACTGCTTGGTGTAGACAGAGGTGTTCCTGAGGTATGGGGCAGTGTATATGATATTCGTGAACTGCTTGACAGTTCTGTAAAGCTCATGGATGGCAAGTCTCCGCTTGATATCCAGCTGCCAGGACCGTTGAATGCATTAAAGAAGCCTCTGCTTCATGTCATTCATGGAACGGTAGTTGAGAAAGTGCTTCAGGATCATGATATTATAAGATGAGTTATTGCAAAATAGCAGCATCGAAGATGTGATTTTGCAAATATAATTTTGAATAGTTAGTAAAAAATCGGCATGATTATTCTTGCCGATTTTTTTCGTGATTCAGAAGAAAAATTTTTTCGCGGATTTGCCTTTCTTCCCTACTTGTGCGGATTTTAATCTCTAAGCTTTACCGCATTTCTTGCACCGCGTCGTCTATCATCTTCAAGAGCAGCGTAGTGCTTTTTTGTTGTATTTACATCGTTATGTCCAAGAACATCTGCCACCAAATAAATATCACCAGTTTCGCGATATAAATTTGTTCCGTAGGTACTGCGCAACTTATGAGGTGTGATATGTTTGACTGTCGTAACAGTTTGAGCATATTTTTTTACGAGCTTTTCAACAGCTCTTACACTGATTCGTTTTTTTTGAAGTGATAAAAACAAAGCTTCCTCATGACCAGCTACAGCCTCTGTTTTTTTACGTTCTTCAATGTATGAAAGAAGAGCACTTTCAACTTCATCTCCAAAATAAACAACAACCTCCTTGCCGCCTTTTCTATGAATGCGAATACCGTCATTTTTAAAATCAACATCATTAATATTTAGTCCTACGCATTCCGATACGCGGATGCCTGTTCCAAGCATTAATGTAAGAAGCGCTACATCACGCAATTTTGTCCTGTCATGGAAACGTTGTTCTCGCTCAGATAGTTTATCCCCACTTTCTGCCTGATCGAGCAGCAATGCCACTTCATCGATATCTAGCCTCGTAATTGCCTTATCATGTACCTTTGGCATAGTTACAAGATCAACAGGGTTATACATAATATCTTCATGCTGAATAAAATATCGATAGAAAGAGCGAAGAGAAGCAAGCTTTCGTTTTAATCCTAACTCATGATTTGTTTTTGTATTATTGCTTCCTTCACTTTTAGGATCCGTATATGCCTGCAGATACTCAAGATATTCCTCAATATCAGTGGGACGAAGCTTCTCCAAATCATCTAATGTAATATCACGAATTTCCTTTTGAGCAAAAATAGGATTATTTTCATGCAAATATGAAAAAAACACATTTAAATCATATGCATAAGCAATTCGGGTGCGCGATTCTGTATGAGGCTGGATACCACGAAAATAATCTTTTGCATAGGGCGGAAGAGTACTGATTAGCATTCGCAGGCGGTATGTATTATCAATATCAATCTGCTCACTGTATGAATTAACTCCCATTTACAATTCACCTCCTGTCTGATCTGTCTTTGAAGAATTTATTGTTTTTTCCTGCATTTTGCTGTTTTTGATCAGCTGTTTTACGTCCATATGTGTGCGTGCAGCTGTCCAGTCACCAATATTGCCATTTTCAATAGCATGAAAAAAGCGATCCTTGGCATCTGGATAGATGGATGTTAATTGTTTCATAAGTGGCTCCATATCACTTCTTGCAGAATGACCATCGCGCGGACAAAGGTTTTTAATAACGGGAAGCTGATACTGCTGTGCAAAGTTTTTAATTTCACCCTCGCTTACATAAATAAGTGGACGAATTACAGCAATTTGACTATCATCATATGCAGTATATGGTGATACGGCATAAAAACGCCCCTCAAACAGCATAGACATCATCATTGTATATATAATATCTTCTTTATGGTGACCAAGAGCCAGCTTGGTACAGCCAAGTTCTAATGCTTTTGAAATCAGTGCACCACGACGAAGATTTGCACAAAAAGAGCAAGATCCATTTGGATTTTCAGGATGAAATACAATATCTTTTATTTGCGTATGACAAATAAAAAATGGAACGTCAAGTTCATCACAAAGCCTCTGGACAGGCGTAAAATCCATTCCAAAGCCAATATCAATAGTAATTGCACAAATGGTAAAAGAAGCTGGATAGAAGCGTTTGAGACCTGCTAGCGCATATAATAATGCCAGACTATCTTTTCCACCAGAGACTGCCACTGCAATTTTATCTCCATCTTCAATTAAATTATATTCATCTGTTGCCTGACGTACATAGCGGTATAATTTTTGTAATTTCATAACTATATGTCTTACCTTTCATGAAATCTCCACACCCATACAGTGCGTAGCTCCTATGGACGTGGTATCTTAACATAGCTTCGCTCCGAAGTAATAACAACAGAGGAAGCTTGTCAACTCCATGACCTTCGAGTATTTTTAACTATACCAAAAAGTTGTCCATAGATCAACCAATCAAATGTATTTTTTTGATTTAGATGTGAAATAAGAGATATATCAATTTATTCGCGAAACCCTAGTTTAACGAATAAATATGTCTAGAAGTAAAATGATGGCCTGAAAAACACTTGTTACCATCATTTTACTCGTTGCTTTAATAAATTGTTGCATGCAGTTTTTCAATGGTTTCTGGCCATACAGGATCCAGATTTTCTCCATTTGAAGTATATAATCCGTCATAAGGAATACGATCCATTACCACTGTATAATTTCTGCACTCCAAAGCAAGCGCGGCCAATCCAGCGATTTGCTCAGCTGTAAAATTATGCTGAATTGACAAGCTTGTCATTGATGAACCTAATTTCAATATTTCTAATGCATTCATGGTTTTAAGCTTTTCAAGAAGTTTTTGCAGAACAATTCTTTGGCGTTCGGTTCTCTGAAAATCGTTGCTTCCTACATAACGATCACGCATATATCCAACTGCCTGCAAACCATTTAAATGTAATGTTCCAGCCGCTGAAAGCTGATATTCTGACGGATCAAATCCTCTCAATGTTGCCATTTCATTGATATAACCATTGATTACTGGAATCTCTGCATCTGTTATATCAAGATCAACGCCCCCGAATAAATCAATTATATCGGCCATGCTGACAAAATCAGTTGCGATGTAATTATCAATCGAGATTTGAAAATTTGATTCAAGTGTGCTTTGTAACAGCTTTGCTCCACCTTTGGCAAAAGAACAATTAAGTTTTCCATATCCAACATTTGGAACATTTACACCAGTATCTCGCATGAAAGAAATAAAAGAAATTGTCTTCTTGTTTCGATTTAATGAAGCTAAAATCATTACGTCAGAATTTCCATTCCAGGAACCATCACGTCTATCACTGCCAATTAAGAGTACTTGATACTGATCCGGAATTACAAGCGTTTGTGACTTCTCTTCTGCTCCATGTTTTGCAAGATTTTCAAACTTGGAAAATGTATTCTCCAGCCAATTCACAGATTTGGAAAATGTACTATCAGAATCTAGTTTTCCTGCAACAAAAATGGCAGTTGGACCGTTTTGGGAAAGAATTGTTTCAGTGCAGCCAGATAAAACTCCGACAACGGTGATTGTACATAAAAGTAATATTACCCGTTTTGCTATTTTTTTAAGCATAATCTTTAATTTTCTCCTTTATTAAGACTTGCATTGTCGTAGATTGTCATTTTTATACGTCAATCTTTCACAAGTGTATAGTTTACCACAAAACAAAAAGCGCGGCAACGGTAAATTTCTTTATGCCCCTCTCTTTTTGTGATAAAATTATCCTATTGAAATCTATGTGAACACATTTTCGCAAACTTTTGTTTGCATTTTCTTCTGATTTGTGCTATACTACTTTCAAGTATAAATCAATGCTTATCAATATATAACTAATAGCTTAGCTTGAAAAAGGAGGACTTATTTATGACATATGGAAAAATCACAAATAAGCAACGTGAAGTACTAGAATATTTAAAACAACAGGTTCTGCAGAAAGGTTATCCGCCGTCTGTACGTGAAATCTGTGATGCTGTCGGATTAAAATCTACATCTTCCGTTCATGGACATCTTGAATCACTTGAGAGAAATGGTTACATCCGCAAGGATCCAACAAAACCTAGAGCAATTGAAATTGTTGATGATGGCTTTAATCTTGTTCGCACAGAGACTGTCTATATTCCTGAGGTTGGAAAAGTCGCTGCCGGACAGCCGATTCTTGCCATTGAAAATATCGATGCCTATTTACCATTCCCGGCATATATGATTCCACAGGGAAAGGAGGTTTTTGTACTGACTGTTAAGGGTGACAGCATGGTTGAAGCAGGTATTTTTGATGGTGATAAGCTTGTTGTCGCTAAGCAAAGTACCGCACAAAATGGTGAAATTGTCGTTGCACTTGTAGATGATTCTGCTACTGTTAAAACTTTTTATAAAGAAGATGGTCATTATCGTTTACAACCTCAAAACAGCTCTATGGAACCTATTATCGTTGATAATGTTGAGATCATAGGAAAGGTAATCAGTCTGTTCCGTCCAAAGATTGTTTCTTAAAAGCTAAAAAGACCGTATCCTTAGAGACTTTTCTCCAAAGATACGGTCTTTTTGTGCTGTAAATTATAAAGCGGCCTCTTTAATGCCAAGCTGTTCCTTTGACACTGAGATTGCATCTCTCCAAAGACGCTCAAGATCATAGAATAAACGATCTTCCTTATTGAATATATGAACAATAATATCGCCAAAGTCAAGCAGTACCCAGCCAGATTCTGATTTTCCTTCAATACGGCAGTGATTGCCATTTTTCATCATCTGCTCTTCTACATTATCAGCAATTGCCTGCAGCTGATTGTTATTTTCAGCATCTGCAATTACAAAATAATCTGCCATAACAGAAATACCGCTGATATCAAGAACACTGATTCGGCTTCCTTTTTTATCCTCAATTGCATTGTAAATCAATGCTGCCTTTTGCTTTACTTCCATAAGTCAGTTCCTTTCTGTTTCATTTTCTACGTCTTTTTCACCACACAGCGCACGATAATAATCACAGGACTTTTTTGTCAGGCTGTCAATCGGAACTTTTTTTGCCTTCAGATAACGAAGCGTCTGATCCATAATTTCGTAAACGGTGCGATCAATATCAATAAACGCCATTTGACGCAGTTTGGACAGGTTTGACGCTTTATTTCTCCTTGGTTCAATATAGTCAGCAACAAAAACAATCTTCTCAAGAAGACTCATTGCCGGACGTCCTGTAGTGTGATTCTCAATAGCATTTAAAATATCCTTATCTTTAATCCTATAATGGTCAGCTGCAATAAAAGCGCCAAGCTTTGCATGAAGAAGAGATGGGCTTTGTTCTTGTGCCTTTGTGATCGGAATATTGTTGCGTTTGCATTTATCAAGTTTAATATCATCCGGGATACATTTTGCACAGTCATGAAGAAGACCCGCTAATTCTGCCTTGTGAAGATCTTCTCCATAACGCATTGCAAGACAAACAGATGTGTATGCAACACCAATGGTGTGCTCAAAGCGGTCTTCATCCATCTTCTTTTTCAAGCGTCTTCGGATGTAAAGAATTTCATCATTAACCATAAAATGGATCCTCCCGTATATTATGATGTTTGGGTCAAAAGGTATTTTGCCCCAAACTGATATCCACGAATTGCTCCGCCCCCTGCAACTTTCGCAATTCTAAAAACATTCGGATTCGCTGATTTTCCTTGAAAATCGCTGCATCCGAATGTTTTTGCGGGTCTCAAGCTCAAAAACCTAATCGTGCAAGCACGAACGGCTTTTGGAGCTTGGGACCCTAATATCATATTATTATTTTGGAAGAACGATCTTTCTCTTCTTCTCTTCTTTTGCCGGGCGATACAGTACGATCATCTTTCCGATTACCTGTACAACTTCTGCGCGTGTACGCTCTGCTAATACCTCAGCAATAGAAGAACCATCATCAAAGCAGTTCTTCAATACATGAATCTTAATCAGTTCACGTGCTTCTAATGCTTCGTCTACTGATCTGGTAATTTCTGGTGTCAAGCTGGACTTTCCAATCTGAAGGATCGCAGACTGATCCATAGCCAGACTCTTTAAATATGCTCTCTGCTTACTTGTCATTTAAAGTCTCCTTTTTCTTTACTCGTGATAATAATCAAAGTGCTGACCATACATCTTAACAGTATCGCCATCTTCGATTCCAAGATCCTCAAGCTCCTTTAAGATTCCTGTCTCCTTTAAGAAGCGCTGGAAGAAAGTAAATCCCTTCTCGGAATCTAAGTTTGTATAGCCAAGCATCTTTTCAATACGAGGTCCTTCAACTGTAAATAAATGTTCATCTGTTTTTTCTACTGTATAAGGAAGATTGCTTCCAAGATCGTATTCCGGAACATATTCCTTTTCATAAACAGTCGGTTCTGGATCCATTGTAGACAGAATCTGCCATACATGGTATAAAAGCTCTTTTAAGCCCTGATTTGAAGCTGCTGAAACTGGAAATACCTTTAAGCCTTCTGGTTCAAAAGTATTCTTTAAACGCTCAATAGGATCTTCATCGCCATCTTCTGTCTGAATAACGTCAACCTTATTGGCAGCAATGACAGCCGGTTTCTTTAACAGCTCTGGATCATATGATGCCAATTCATTCTGAATGGTGCGAATATCTTCAACTGGATCGCGGCCTTCAGTGGAGGCTGCATCTACTACATGAATGAGTACTTTTGTACGCTGAATATGTTTTAAGAACTGGAAGCCAAGGCCGATTCCTTCTGAAGCACCCTCAATAAGACCAGGAATGTCAGCAAGTGCAAAACCGTTTGTACCCTCAAGGTCTACAATTCCTACATACGGATCAAGCGTAGTAAAATGGTAATTTGCAATCTTTGGCTTTGCATTTGTTACCATTGATAAAATGGTAGATTTTCCAACATTCGGATATCCAACAAGTCCGACATCTGCGATAACCTTTAACTCTAAGCGAACCCAAAGCTCCATAGCCGGCTGACCTGGCTTTGCAAACTTAGGAACCTGCATGGTAGGTGTGGCAAAATGCATATTTCCGGCACCGCCTCTGCCACCTTTTAAGATTACTTCACGCATATTTTTTCCAGACATATCGGCAATAATCTTTCCGCTTGCATCGTCACGAATGATTGTTCCTTCTGGAACCTTTACAATCAAATCCTGTCCGTCTGCACCATGAGAGCGGCGTTTCTTTCCGTCCTCTCCAGACTGCGCAATATATTTGCGTACATGACGAAAGTCATTTAATGTATTCAGACCCTTATCTACTTCAAAAATAACGTCTCCGCCTCTTCCGCCGTCGCCGCCATCAGGACCACCGGCAGCAACAAAAAGCTCACGACGAAAGCTTACATGTCCATCGCCACCCTTACCGGATTTAATGAATATTCTGGCACTATCTATCATAAATACGTTACCAATGCCTTTCTTTTGATTTTCTTTTTATATATTGTTGCTTTTTTTCTTGTTTTTATCTACATTACCCAAAAGAGACCGTTGCGAACGGCAACGGTCTCTCCTCGTTTCATACTATTAATCTTACTCAGCCTTTGGATAAACAGAAACCTGCTTCTTATCCTTGCCCTTTCTCTCGAAACGGACAACTCCATCAACCTTCGCAAATAAAGTATCGTCTCCGCCGATACCTACATTGTTACCTGGATGGATATGGGTTCCACGCTGTCTGTAAAGAATGTTTCCAGCTAAAACGAACTGTCCATCTGCTCTCTTTGCACCAAGTCTCTTGGACTCGGAATCACGGCCGTTCTTTGTAGAACCAACACCCTTCTTATGTGCAAATAACTGAAGATTCATCTTGAACATGATTTACACCTCCCTGAATCGGATTTTAATATACTTCTTACCATACTCCTCGGCAATACTTGTCAAACCAAGTACCATCGAGTCCAACAATAGTCTGGAATCCTTCCCGACACCATGAGGAAACGAAACAGCAAGACTGCCAGTTTTCTCATCTATCTCACCGGAGAATGTATCATCCGTAAATTGCTCAATAGAATTTACGGTATTCTGCGCTAAAACGGAAACCGCTGCACAAATGATATCCTGCCCGTGCTCTGCATAGCCGGCATGTCCTTTTATAGAAAAACCAACATACGCTTTGGAAGCATCCCGGATAATCTCTACCTGAATCATTGATTAAGCGTTGATCTTCTCAATCTTTAACTCAGTATAGGACTGTCTGTGACCATTTTTCTTGTGATAGCCGGTCTTTCTCTTGTACTTGTATACAATAACCTTCTTAGCACGGCCCTCGCCCATAACAGTTGCGCTTACAGTTGCTCCAGCAACAGTCGGGGTACCAATGATCATCTCACCATTGTTTACAGCTAAAACCTGATCAAAGTTGTAGGTCTGTCCAGCTTCTACTCCAAGCTTCTCAACGCGAATGACATCGCCTTCTGCTACCTTGTACTGCTTGCCACCAGTTGCAATAATTGCGTACATATAGCACCTCCTAGATAATTACTCGCCAAGTACGGTGTCTGCTAAATTGCAGCGCTTAAACCTCATTGTGCGGCACACGATTAGTACTTTAACATATCTTTAATTGTTTGTCAAGTGGCTCTCTTATTTTTTTTCTCGTAATTTCAACAAGACCAAGTGCTGTTATATCAACGATTCTTGTATGCACAGGATCTTTACGTGCAAGAAGGGAAAGTTCTTCCATCAGTGCATCCTCAAGTGCATGATCAGTCATGTTAATAAAATCTACAAGAATCATACCAGATAAGTTCCTGAGTCGCAGCTGATACAAGATTTCCTTTGCTGCTTCTAAATTAATGCGATAAAAATAAGAATCCTGATTTTCCTTTTTGCGTCCTGATGCAATTGCTTTTCCTGTATTAACATCTATTGCTACAAGCGCTTCCGTCTGTTCAATAATTAAGTAGGCGCCTGATGACAGATATACTTTACTTTTTAATGCCTTTTCAATAGTAGTATCCAAGTTGTAACATTTTCGCATAGGATATGAAGAATCCTGATAAAGCAAATAAGTTAATCCCTCACTCCCTTTACATTCATCCAAGGCATTTTTTACTTCGTTTAAAAGTTCTTCATTATCACAGACAATTGATTCTAAGCCATTTAAAGAAGTATCACGGATGGCACTTATATAGGCTGGAAGCGGCTGCCAAAGCAAGCTTCCACTACTGCGAAAAGCTGCTGTTGACAGTACAGTCTGAAGCTGTCTGCAGCAGACTGATATTTCATCTAGTGCAAGATCAGATGATACCTCTGCCGCGTTTGTGCGTATCATCACAGATAATGAAAAGCCCCTAAGACTTACAGCTTCAAAAAGCTGCTTTACTTCTTCAAGAGCCTCTGCCTCCTCAGAAATCTTTTCACGAAATGTAGCCTCTGTAATCTTTCTCGACAAAAGAATCTTTGTCTTTGGCTGTTTTCCTGCCGGCTCCATCATAACGACACAATATCGTCCTTCAATTTGAAGGGCAGAACCAGCACCAGGTTCCTTTGTCTTTAGTGCTTCCTTTGTCACCTGTACAACAATCTCATCGCCTTGTGTAATCATTCCCTCACGCTTACATGAGACAGCAACAGGCAGCGGATTTTCTTTTAGTGAATAATAAAGCTTCTGATCACCCGCAGACAAAAATGCACCGCTAATGCTTGGCACTATATGATCTACCTTTGCCAGATAAATACGTCCTAAAAATGCAGGTACACGCTCGTCCACACTGCATTCTATAATACGTCCATCATCCCAGAGGGCCGTCAGCACACGGTCCCCCTGCATAGAAAGAAGTCGGCGGCTCATAATACGTTTCCCATCTCGCGAAGCGGCACAAACTGCGGTGCTACAATGCAGTCTGGCGCAGAGGCTGCCGTATTAGTATAAGTCTCAAGGCGGCAAATTGAAATGTCTCCAGGATTCCAGGAAAGACCAGTCTGCTCATGATATGCCTTTAATACAAGTTCAGGCTTTAAATTATCGGTGCTTCCAGTTGATACCTGCAAAAAGATTGCCGGACCGTCTCCTGTCTCACTTTTTTCCTGTAAACAAAAATCATAAATCAGCGGACGAATATCCATTTCGCGAGTGCCTTTTTTTGTTTCCTTAATAATTACAATAGATTCCTGCTGTAAAAACTCTTCAAAGCCTTTTAAATAAGCAGCAGATGTCATGCCAAACGTATCAAGCGGTGTGTGTTTCTCTCGAAATGTCAGGCAATAATCTGCAGCAGCCACACAGCTCATCGCGTTTTTTGCATCATCTGGCAATACACGATAGTCAATAATCTCCATTCCCGGAACCATGACTTCATTGAGACGTGCCAGCATTTCCTTAGAGGAACCGCTTGAATTAACCTCAAGATCAGCATACTCACCGCAGCTTGTAATGCCTACACCAAGAGGAGCCGCAAAAGATAAAATAGGATGCGGATTGTAACCCTGTGTATAGGCAAGATCTACATCTGCACGGCGAAGTGCCTTCTGAAAATAACGCATTATATCAAGATGTCCGATATAGATCATCTTTCCGTATTTAGCAAACTGAATTCTGATTTTCAAAGCAGACACCTCCTCCAAAACGCTTTGCTCCGCAGCCGGAACAGGACTGGCGGCAATTCGGCGTAATCTTCTCCTGCATTGCACGCTCCCATTCTCTCTTATAAAATGCCTTTGTCACGCCAGTATCAATGAAATCCCACGGGAATACCTCATCAAGACTGCGCTCTCTTGTATTATAAAAATCAATTGATAAGCCGCATTTTTCAAAAGCAGCTGTCCAAATCTCATAGTGGAATGTTTCTCCCCATGCATCATACAGTGCACCCATCTTATAGGCTGTCTCAATGGCATCAGCCACTTTTCTGTCACCGCGTGCCAAAACACCCTCGAGAACTGTTACATATGCTTCATGCCAGTTGTACTTGAGGCTCTTTTGGTTATGCTGCTGCTTCATTGTGTGATTTACAATTCTTGCGCGTCCCAAGTAATCCTCAGGAGAATACATTCTTGCCCACTGGAATGGTGTACATGGCTTTGGAACAAAGAAAGATGTACTCATGGTAATCTGACATTTTCCATTTCTTCTTTCCTTTGGGATCTCATAATAAGCCTCTGCCATGCGCTCTGCAAGCTCTGGTATGCCCTTCATATCCTCTTCTGTCTCAGTTGGCAGTCCAAGCATAAAATACAGCTTTACATGACTCCAGCCGCCCTCAAAAGCTTCTCTTGCACCCTGAAGAATTACCTCCTCAGTCAAGCCCTTGTTTATTACATCACGAAGACGCTGTGTACCTGCCTCTGGTGCAAATGTAAGACTGCTTTTTTTGACATCCTGCACCTTACTCATAACATCAAGTGAAAATGCATCAATACGAAGAGACGGCAAAGAAATATTGATTTTTCGCTTGCTGCATTCTTCAATTAAGAAATTTACAAGCTCAGGCAGCTTTGAGTAGTCACTAGAGCTTAATGAGCTTAATGAAATCTCATCATAACCGGTATTATGAAGCATTGTAACTGCAAGCTGCTTCAGACGCTCTACATCACGCTCACGCACAGGACGGTAAACCATACCAGCCTGGCAGAAACGACAGCCTCTGATACAGCCTCGCTGAATCTCTAACACAACACGATCCTGCACAGCACGAATATGAGGCACAAGCGGTCTTTCCGGATAGACTGCACCTGTCATATCGAGTACAATTTCCTTGCGTACTGTTTTTGGCACATCATCGTAGATTGGTGTCATTGCATCAATAGTTCCATCTTCCTTGTAGGTGACATCGTATAAAGAAGGTACATATATGCCAGGAATTTTAGCTGCCTCATGTAAAAAGTCTTCTCGTGAGCCGCCTTCTGCGCGCCACTTTTTATAAAGATCAAGAAGTGCACGATACTGAGTCTCACCCTCTCCCATATAGAAAAGGTCAAAGAATGGAGCAATTGGTTCTGGATTATAAGTACATGGTCCTCCTCCAATTACAAACGGATCATTAATATCACGGTCAGCGCTTCTAAGTGCAATACCACTTAAATCCAAAATCTGCAGGATATTTGTGTAGCACATCTCATATTGAAGTGTGATTCCAAGAAAATCAAAACTCTTTACCGGTTCCTGCGATTCTACTGCAAACAGCTTTATGTCTTGTTCTCTCATCATTTTATCAAGATCAATCCATGGAGAATACACGCGATCACAATATGTATCCTCAAAACGGTTAAACATATCATATAGAATCTGGATTCCAAGATGAGACATACCAATCTCGTAAACATCCGGAAAACACATACAGAAGGATACCTCTGCCTTTGATTTATCCTTATTTACCGCATTTACCTCATTTCCAAGATAACGAGCTGGCTGCTCTACCTTCATTAAAAGCTCATCGGACAGAGCCATCTTCACTGATGGCCTGCTAAATTGCTTTGTTATCATTCAAAATTCCTCACTTTAATCTTTTTGCTTTTCAGTAGTTCTTGTTTCTGAATATAGATTTCTAAATATCAGATTTCTTTAACTGCATACTTTTCAACAATTTTCTTTAAAATCTCAACACACAGCTCCATCTGCTCAATACATGCATATTCAAAGCGGCCATGATAATTAGCGCCTCCTGTGCAGAGGTTCGGACATGGAAGTCCCATAAAGGATAATCTTGCACCATCTGTACCACCGCGGATCGGAACACTCTTAGCATTTAATCCAAGCTCTCTCATAGCTTCCTTTGCATACTCAACCAAATGCATATGAGGAAGAATCATTTCCTTCATGTTTTGATAAGAACCGGTACGCACCACCTTAAAAGATCCCTCTCCATATTTAAAATTCAGATACTCCGAAGCCTTATCAATCTCAGCTAACTTCTGGTCAAGCTTTCCAGCGTCATGATCACGTACAATGTAATGCATTGTTGTATGATCTGAATCGCCTTCGATACCGCCAAGATGATGAAAACCCTCATAGCCATCTGTATATTCCGGGTTATCAAATACTGTCAGCATCTGCTCAAATTCCATTGCCATGCGGATGGCATTTTTCATTTTGCCCTTTGCGCTGCCTGGATGGATGCCATATCCCTGCACTTCAACACGCAGATTTGCAGCATTGAAGTTTTCATATTCAATTTCACCGACAGAACCGCCATCTACTGTATAAGCAAAGTCAGCACCAAAGCCCGGCACGTCAAAATATTCAACACCATTTCCCACTTCCTCATCTGGTGTAAATGCGATGCAGATATCACCGTGCTTTACTTCCGGATGTGCCAAAAAGAATGCTGCCATTGTCATGATCTCAGCAACACCGGCCTTGTCATCTGCGCCAAGAAGTGTTGTTCCATCTGTAGTAATAAGACTCTTTCCTTTTAATTCGGCAAGTGCCGGGAACTCATTTGGTCCCATAGAAAAGCCACTTTCACCAAGTTTGATTACACCTCCGTCATAATTTTGTATTATCTGCGGCTTAATATCTTTTCCGCTTAATGCAGGTGAAGTATCAATATGGGCGATAAAACCGATTGCCGGAACCTTCTTATCTAAGTTAGACGGAATCTTTGCGTACACATAGCAGTGATCGCTAAGACGTACATCAGAAGCTCCAATCTCCTCAAGCTCTTTTTTTAATACCTTTGCCAAGTCAAACTGCTTTTGTGTGCTCGGCACTTCACTGCTTTCATCCTTTGACTGTGTATCGTAGGAAACATAGCAAAGCAAACGCTTTACTACTTCAGAATTCATAACATTTGTTGTTTCAGACATTTTGTTACCTCCACTATTTAATATTATCTTTCAGTATTATACCTGTTTTTTGTCTGGAGAGCAACCAATATTATTTTGGAACTGCTGATAAAAGGGATCGCTTGAAAAAAACGTATTTGTCTGAGTTATATTTTCTTTAGATAATCCTTCACAGTCAAAAAAAATAGAAAGCGATGGAAGTGTATTAGAAACTGTATTGTCTATGCAGCGATTTAAAAACTGTTCTGTCTTTTGTTTTGTCCAGCCAATGCCGCGCTGAATTGGATAGGGATTAATTTTCCATAAAATATAGGTAGAGCAGGCAAGTGCCAAAAACCAAAGTATCGTTGTGACTATTTTCTCTTTTCTCCTTGGATGAAAGCTTCTATACATTTCTAAAATCCTTTCTTATTTTCTGGCCTATTCTATGCATCAGCCAGTTTTCTTTATTACAGCATTTTATCGTTTACATATTACTTGTGACAATGACGCTGCAAGTAAGCTGCTCATCGTATCTAATTCTTCATCAAGGTTTTTAGGCATCACAAAGAGACTCCCAAGCTCTGGCGCAAACACTTCTGATATAAGCTGATAATATTCCTCTTTATCAAGCATCGCAATACTTCCAAGAATCGTTTCATTATAGCCTATCTGCTTTAAAGAATCCATTGCATCAGATACAATTGCTGCGGCACTTACAACTGTTGGAATCCCAATGGCAATCACAGGAATCTTCATATTTTCCTTAGTTATGCCCTTTCTTGCATTTCCGACACCAGATCCTGGACGAATACCTGTATCGGTAAGCTGAACTGTTGTACCAAGCCGAAATGCACTTCTTGCTGCAAGCGCATCAATAGTTATGATGCAGTCTGGAGAAGTTTGTTGTACAATGCCCTGTATGATTTCACAGCTTTCCATTCCAGTCTGCGCAAATACACCGGGAACGATCATTGAAGTATATGAAGCCATTCCTGACTGAGCCATTTTCTTAATTGTTAATGGTCCGAGTGCATCTGCTGTCATATTGGCATTTCCAAGACCAACAATCAAAAAAGAATGAGCCGATGACGGAAGCAGCCCATTTATATAGGATGCAAGAAGATTTGTATCAGGAAGCTTTGTTCCAGAAAGATTTTTATCGGAATGTTCATCAGAATGTTCTTTATCTGCAGACTCAAGTGTCATGTAATTTCCTATGGGCCGCCCCATGCGTTTTGCTCCATCTGCCGTTTGGATTTGTATTTTTGTGACACGGATACCTTTGCCATCTTCTTTGTATTGTTCCAGTACAACGCCTGGAATCTCACCTTGCCTGCCACTGCATTCTTCCTGAATTTCAACAGCGAGATCAGTATACATCATTGTTTTGTTGTCTTTTACATTGAGCATTATATTTTCACCTTCCTTAGTTAAAATGGTTCATGAAATTATTCAAAGTTTTACATGTAAAACTTTATTAGAAGTTCCTACTTGTTTTACATGTAAAACTTTTTTGTATTTTTTGCATTTTTTTTGAAAATATGTATTGACAGATCAATGTTTTTAGGCTATGATACCACTTGTGTTGAAACGGTGTTTTCGAGTGATACACAGTATCGTTTTCAAACTATAAAAAGATTAAAAAACAAGAAATTTTGGAGGTGCCCCATGGCAAATATTAAGTCCGCAAAGAAGAGAGTTTTAGTTAGTCAGGCAAAGGCAGAGAGAAACAAGTCTGCTCGTTCTAAGGTAAAGACCTACATCAAGAAGGTAGAGAGCGCTGTTGCTGCAGGTGATAAGGCTGCTGCTCAGGCTGCAGTTGTTGAGGCTGAGTCCGTAATGAGAAAGGCTGCATCCAAGGGTGTTTATCATGATAACACTGTATCCAGAAAGATCAGCCGTATGAACAAGGCTGTTAACGCTATGAACTAATTTGTGTCTTGTACACATAAAAAGCTGTCTGCTTCATGCAGGCAGCTTTTTTTAGTCAGGCATGATATTCACGATTTGCAATTGATAATAAAACCATCTCAACAGCAATCCTTTCATTCATATTTCCTCTTTTTACAGCTTCTTCAAGCTCAACACAGCGCTCAACACAGCGTATCAGCTGATCAATTGTGAATTGTCTTGCCTGTCCAAGCAATTTGTTAACTACAAACGAACGAACCTTTAAAGCAGCTGCAATTTGATCCTTATTCTGACGTCCGACTTCCATCTCCTTTACACATAAAAGTTGGTTCATCTGACGTGCAATCAGAAATAAAATACGCATTCCCGGCTCTTTCAATGCTAATAGATCAGCATATAACTCAAGAGCATACTGTGTCTTTCCCTCTGCTACGGCCTGTGTCATATCAAAGATTCTATTTTCAATCTGTTCCGTACAGACAAAATCAACATCTTCTTTTGTGATGCCTTCTTTTCCCATACAAAAAGAAGCCAATTTTTCCATCTCATTTCTGATGTTTTCCATGTCATCACCTGTTTTTTCAAGAAACGAATCAAGTGCAGACTGTGTGATTTTTAACCCATAACGCCCAAATCCCTTTAAAATCCATTGTGTACGCTGCTGCATTGAAGGATGCGTCATCTCTGCGCAATAGCCACATTCCTTTACAGCCTTATACATTCTGCTTCGCTTATCTACCTCCTGCTCAACAAAAAGGACATGGCAGCTATCCGGAATTGTTTTAACAAGATTACTCCACTGCTCATCACTGCTTTTAAATAATCCTGTATCCTCTAGCAGAACCAAACGTCTGTCTGCAAAAAACGGCATTGTCATTACCGCATTTTCCACCTCTTGTACAGGCAGACCTTTCCCGGTATATTGATTCAAATTCATCGTATCATCGCCGATGATTGCTTTTTTTAACTGATTCTTATACATCTGAACCAGATATCGTTCCTCACCATATAAAAGATATACGCGCTCAAACTGATTGGCACGAATATCTTGTCTGAGTTTTTCCATAAAGACTCCTATTAATGTTTTGTATGATACCAGATTGCTACGTGCTTTGCACTCTCGCAATCTTCAAAAACATTCGTAATCCGCTCATTTTTCTTCAAAAATGGCTACTTACTCATGTTTTTGGCGAGTCAAGAGATCAAAAATCCTCTTGCAAGCAAGCTTGCATCGGATTTCTGACCTTTTGACCCTAGTATCTTTGTATTATTGTATCATTCTTTTTGCCGTCAATCAAGCAAATGGTGTTTACTTTACATCGTCAAGGAATTATAATCTCTTTGTGACAGTAAAGAAAAAATATAAGGAGATTTACCCAATGCAATCATCAATGCCTAAAATTTTATTGATCGGCAGTACATGTGTCGATGTAATCATTGAAATTGATCATCTACCCAAAACAGCAGAGGATATTCAGCCAAAGCGCCAGACACTCGCACTTGGCGGCTGTGCCTATAACGCAGCTAATATTGTACGTCAGTCAGGTGTCCCGTATATGTTTGTGACACCTATTGGAACTGGTGTATATGGCGATTATATAAGAAAGTCGTTTCAGGCACGTAAACTTCCTATTCATGTGAATGTAGATGCAGAAAATGGATGCTGCTACTGTCTTGTCGACGAAAACGGAGAACGTACATTTTTATCGGTGCATGGTGCAGAATATACCTTTAATCATGAGTGGATGGAAAATATTGACATTTCACAGATTTCTATGATCTATGTATGCGGCCTTGAAATCGAGGAGCCAACAGGTGACGATCTAATTTCATGGCTTGAACAGCACCGCGGTCCGCAGATCTTTTTTGCACCAGGTCCTCGTATTCGACAGATCGGTGAAAAGAAAATGAAGCGCCTATATAATCTAAATCCTATTCTTCATATAAACGATGAGGAGGCATTTGAGCTAAGCAGCTTAACGGTCTCTGATTTTAAATGTGGAGTAGATGAATTTAGCGCTGTATCTCTTTTAGAAGCGGCAAAGATTCTTCAAAATGCAACATCTAATACTGTAATTATCACAAAAGGTAAGGATGGCTCCTGCTGTCTGGAGGCAGGAAAAGATAATTTAACAGAGGTTGATGGCATAAAGACAACTGTTGCAGATACAATTGGTGCCGGAGACAGTCATATTGGTCAGATCATGGCCAGCCGCGCAAATGGCTGCTCTTGGGCAGAGGCACTCTCACAGGCGAATAAGGTTTCTGCCCATGTTGTTGCTAAAAATGGTGCCGGACTGACAGACAGCGAATATCAAGACTGCTTTGCCAGATAAGTTTCCACTTCTACACGATAACCGTCAGTTTGTATTATGATTGCACCGCAGTCTTTTGTAATCAAAACTGACGGTATTTTTGCCTCTTCTAAGCGTTTTAAAAGCTGTTTTCCAGGATGACCATACCTATTATTTTCGCTGCAGGAAATCACGGCAAGCTGCGGTGTTATTTGCTGCAGAAATGTTTTAGTTGTTGAATAATCAGAACCGTGATGTGCGACTTTTAAGACAGTTACTGGCTTTAAGCTGACAAGCTCATCCTCGCAGTCACCTGGAAGATCTCCCGTAAAAAGCATAGAAAAGTCATGATAATTAAGGCGCCACACTAGTGATGATTCATTTGTGTCATCTGATTTTTTGTTTTCTGACGGCCACAGCACTTCAAAAGACAAATCTGGCAGCGTTTTTAATGAAAAAACATCTCCTTTTGAAATCCACTTAACGGGAATCTGCTTCTTTTTTGCTGCTGTTAACAGCTGTTCAAACTGCTTTTTTGATGACTGGCTCTGCGGCAGCATAAGCGTTCCTATCCGATCTGCGTCATTTTCAATCAATCCTATGATCCCATTAATATGATCACTGTCGGCATGCGATACAAAAACATAGTCAATCCGGCGAATGCCTTGTGAGTTTAAAAAAGGTTCTAATACATACGTATCAAGCATAGATTTGCTCGTGCTTCCGCCATCTGAAAGAATTGTCGTATGATCAGGAAGCATTAAAAAAATACCATCTCCCTGACCTACATCAAGCACAGTAATTTCCAATTTGTTTGTGTGATCTGCATGTAAAAAAACGCAGCCGAATATATAGCAGCCTGTGGCAAGAAAAACAGCAGCAATCTGACAACGGCGTCTGTTTTTTTTCCTTTTTTCCTTATCATCATCTGTCTGTTTTCTTTTTTGCTTCTCATATATAAGCCTAGTTCCCATGTCTATTGTAAATAACAGTGTAACATATAATACAATTCGCCATAAAGCTGGTCTTCCAGTATACTGTGCTGATTCTGGAAGGCTTTTTGAAAGTTTGCAAAGCACAGTGTAAAAATAAATGACAAGATGGCCTGCCTTTAAGCATACAGCACCAAAAGCCGGTGCAAATAAAGAAAGTACAAGTGCCACGGCCGGTGATACAAGTAAAATACCAGCAAAAGGTATGACAAGCTGATTAAGTAAAATTGCATAAAGAGGATATTGGTAATAATGATATAACAGCACAGGAAGCATTGCAATAGAAAGTCCCATAACACTGCAGAATCGGTTAATCCTTACAGTTGTTTTATCAGAAGAAGGCATTAAAATTTTTTTAAAAATATCTCCAACAAGGCTTATTCCAAGCACTGCGCCAAATGAAAGCTGCATAGAGGCCTGAAAAATGGCAAGCGGCTGAAAAATAAGAAGGCAAAGGGCTGCTGCTGCCGCTGCCGTCGGCATATCATAAATACGGCCTTTTTGTCGCCCGATCATTAAAATAAGATACATGACACAAGCACGAATCGTCGAGACTGCATTTCCAGTAAAGGCAGAATAAAAAAGAACAATAATGCTTCCAGCCATACCGGAAATGGCAAATGATCCTGTTAATTTCATAAGCAAACCGCATGCAGCTAGTCCAACTACTGATATATGAAGTCCTGATACCGAAAGGATATGAGCTATTCCCTGATCTTTAAAAAGTTCTTTCTGTTCTTTGTCTAATTCGCTTTTGTCGCCCAAAAGCACGGCACAGTAAATGCCATAATCAGCAATATTTCCTTCTAAAAGCCGTGAGAGTCTCATCTTTATGGCATCTTTTAGCTGCCACAGGCACTCAGCAATGGGATCATATCGGCTACCTTTTTGTGTCCACGTCTTACCACTAAGGCAAAAATCATACCCTAAGTTATGATAATAACTTCTTGAATCAAATTCGCCTGGATTTGAAGCCTGTGAAAATAATGATAATTTCCCATAAACAGAAATTTTACTTCCGGCAAGAGGACGCTTTTGGTTGGAATGTGCCGAGACAGGAATCTGCACAATAACACCCTCCCCTGCTGCCTTTTTATTAATAGAGGCATTTTTTAAGTAAATCCAAAGCTTCGATTTTTCCTCTACCTTTGTCACGTTGCCTTCGACAAGCACGTCATCCAATGTATTTTCTTTTGAGTGCTGCATTGATAAAAGTGTATCATAAATATGACTATGTGCATTTGCGCTAAAACAGCAGACTGCCCCTGTAAAAAAAGAAAAAGCGCAGATACACAAAAAGAAAGGCATTTTTTTGAAAAAGACATTTTTGCATACAATTTGTATCAGCATAAAAATAAGCGCCAGCATCAAAATGCCGGCGCTTAAAATAATTGATATTATAAGGCTCTTTATACAAAGAAGTTCTCCTGCAAGAAAAAAAGCTACAAGAACAAGGAGTGGTCGTTTCAATAGTTTAAATTCCTTTCTAGTGGACTGCTCAGTGATATATCGCGAAATACGATATTACTGTCGCCGTCCACCATGATCTGAACACGCTGGATATCTGGCAGCTCCGTCAATGAATTTACAATCGAATATACAATCAAATTGCCATCAATAGAAAGCGCATCAGTCAGAAATGACGAATCAAAATTGACATAACAAATTTTGTCTTTAACGCTTATACTGATCACCTGCAGATTAGCAGGCAGTGTTCGAAAATATCCATCTTCAAAAGGTCCCTGAATCAGGCGGTTGATTACATCTTTTTCAATGGAATAGGAACTCTCATATACAACATTTTGAATCTTTTTTACAAGAGCATCCCCTTTCTCATTTGCATAGTATAAAGTAAGTGTGGTCTTTTTTTGACTGCTAAGTCCGTTTTCTATAATATCCACATAATCAGAAGCTGTCTGAGCACCAAGAGGTGCAAAGGAACTATTTGTAAGTGGCTTTTCGTCTACAAAAAATGTTACCGACTCCACACCTTCAACCTGACAAAAGGTTCGTACTATACCTGCCCTAAATAACAGCTCTGACACAGTGTCCATATTTTGATAGGAACTGTCAAAATAAAGCCCAAGGCTGCTGTTTTCCACTGAAAAACGCACAAGCTTTAAATCAGACGGAATAAGACTTATACGTGCTTTTTCAGTATCACTTTTAATCAGCTTTGCCCACAGTTCATTTATAACTGTTTCCTGATCGGTACCTGTCGGCTTATAATAATAGGAGCTAATGCCATTTTCTGACAGAGCCCTATAGTAAATACGGATTCCATCTGTTGACACAGTTTTTTTATCGCATCCAGCTGCCATACATAAAAGCAAAAGAAAAAGCACCAGATTTAATTTTTTCTTCATATTCTGTTTCCTTTCCATTTACTTAATTTACTCAATATATTTGAGCGGTATTCTAACAAGAAAGGTTGTTCCCTCTCCTGGTGTACTGTTTAGCTTAATACCACCATGGTGCAGCTTCACTACATTTTGTGTGATAGCAAGACCAAGACCTGTTCCGCCAGTCTCACGTGAACGAGCCTTGTCTACGCGATAAAAACGCTCATAAATTCTTGTTTGCGCATCCTTTGGAATACCCACACCTGAATCAGATACCTTAATATAAAAATATTTATGATCAGCATTCACAGATACTCGTACCCATCCGCCGTCATTGTTGTACTTTACACCATTTTCCACAAGATTTGTAACAGCAAGACTAAGCTTCGTCTCATCAACATCTGCCGTTACAGGACGAAAGCTTTCGAAAATGATTTCAATTGAACGCGTCTTTGCGATTGGACGCACGCGCTTTAAAATCTGTTCGACAAGATTATTAATATTAACTTGGCTGATATTAAGCTCAGTTGCATTTTTATCCATACGAACAAGTGTAAGCAAATCATTGATAATTTTTGTTTCTCTGTCAATCTCGTCTGAAATATCCTGCATAAACTCGCGATAAATATCAACAGGCACATTGTCACCTAAGATCAACGAATCAGCTAACACACGCATTGATGTGATAGGTGTTTTTAATTCATGAGAGACATTAGAAACAAATTCCTGTCGCGACTGGTCAATTGCACGCAGACGCCCCAATACCTGATTAAATGTATTAATGATCTCTTTTGTTTCATTATAGCCGCCTTCTGTCGAAAATGTAACATCGAGGTTTCCATCAAGCACCTGATTGAGTGTCGTTACAAGATTTTTCCACGGTGTTGAACTGGTCCAAGCAAAAATAAAGCTAAGTGCGAACAAAATCATAGAGCCTGTGATTTCAATCAAAAGGACCTGTCGATTCATGGAATTTATCATTTTGGCAATCCAAGCACCAGACGAGCTAAGAAGCAGCACTCCTGTAATACTATCATCACCATCTGTGAGCATCGTCCTTGTCCGAAGCGGCACAGCCAGCTCCAGATACTCTGTCTTTTGTGAATAATGTTCATACGGACGACTGCTGAATGTATCAATAATCTGCTCAGAAATGCAGTATTTATTTTGCGTTACACCGTATGTATCAAATAAAATACGATAAGAGCTGTCTACAAGAAGAAGACGTCCACCGCAGTATTCCGCAAGGAAATTTAATTCCCGTGTCATCTCATCATCTACTGCTTCCGCCAGAGAATTTCCGCTCATTTGTCCTGCTACAGTCTGACATGTATAACGCAGCTCCGAAAGCTTCTGATCAATAATGGAACTTCGATAAGAACGCTTAATCATCTCAGAGCCTGCAAGAAGCGGAAGCAATCCCATAATCATGAGAAGAAAAAATATACGAAAGCGAAAGCTTCCCCAGAAAAAATTATGATCCCGTTTTGCTATCATGCCTTATAGTAATATCCCACTCCCCATTTTGTAAATACATATTTCGGTTCACTTGGATTACGCTCAATCTTCTCACGCAGCCTTCTGATATGTACATCAACAGTACGCACATCACCAGGATATTCATACCCCCAAACAAGGTTTAACAGTTCTTCACGGCTGTAGACCTTATTTGGATTAAGCACTAGAATTTTAAGAAGATCAAATTCTCTTGAAGTTACATTGATCTCACTGCCTAAAATAAACAGGCGGCGGCCCTGAACATCAAGACGCAGATCACCAGTGACAATATCTGTACTGTTTTCCGGTGGCTGCGGCGGATGAATCATAGTATTGCTGCTTCTTCGCATAATGGCTTTGATGCGTGCTTTAACTTCAAGAATATTAAATGGCTTTGTAACATAATCATCTGCACCATATTCAAGACCAAGGATCTTATCCATATCGTCTCCCTTTGCTGTCAGCATAATAATAGGCATATTGGAAAACTCACGGATTGCCTGACACACCTGAAAACCATCAAGCTTTGGCAGCATTACGTCAAGAAGAACCACATCGTATTCTGTGTTTCTTGCCATCTCGACTGCCTGCTCTCCGTCATAGGCGCAGTCTACTTCCATTTGATCCTGAAGCAGACTGAACCGGATGCCCTTTACTATAATCTTTTCATCGTCTACCACTAATATCTTTGCCACCTTCGAGCCACTCCTGTTCTGTCTTACCTAAAAAACTGTAATCATGCCTTTGATTTTCTCAAAGGCTGCTTCTTTTATCCCCGGTACATTTTTAATTTCCTCGATAGAAGAAAACGGACCATTGCTGTTTCGATATGTCACAATTGCCGCGGCTTTAACCTGACCAATCCCAGGAAGCTGCATCAGCTCAGATTCAGATGCCTGATTTATATTAAGTAAGCCATCCGATGATGCAGAGGGAACTGCTGCTGCAGATGATATGACATTTTGTGTCTCGTTTTCAATCTGGTCGATTGATTCTGAAATATTTGGAATATAAATCTGTTCCGAATCTGCAAGAATCCGGGCGAGATTTACTGCCTCTGCCTGAGCATTTGCAGTCAGTCCACCTGCTTCTTCTACTGCCTGATAAAGACGTGATCCTGCCTGCAGTACATAGACACCAGGCTTACAAACTTCACCGCACAGATAAACAGCAATCGTCTCGACTGCTGCTTGTGTTGTTTCATGCAAACTGGATTCGGACACCTGACTTGTCTGTGCTTCTTCCTGAAAAAATTGCGTATCTTCTTTGGAATCGTCCATCTTTTGTATCTGTGTTGTCTGATAAAAGACAAGCTTTTCTTCTTTTTTTGTGCATGCCAAGATTTCAGACACAAAAAACAGAAAAAGAAAAAACAGCATCCACTGATGTGTCTTTTTCATCCTATCCCGCCTTTCGGCAGGCATACTGCTGCACCGATACTATCATTCTACAAAAATATGCGTCAGTATGCAAGGGGCTTTTGCAATTTTCTGAAAAACTTTCGTTTTCTTATTTTAAGCCTTCTCCCATCGAAACAACACGATCCCCGCAATGGCAATCAAAAGTCCAAGGATTTTCCTCCATGAAAATGATGCCTGACTGCTGCCAAACAAGCCAAACAGCTCTATCAGATATGCAACTGCTACCTGCGAAGTTACAATAATAATGACAGCCTGAGCGGGGCCTAGTGATCCCATACTCTGAACAACTGTTATCGTAATAAAGGCTCCCAAAATACCGCCAGTAAGAAGATACCATGGGCGAACTTCTGTAAGAAGTGCCACATTTTCACGTCCTGTACAAAGCCACGCAATAACGCACACGAAAAATGCTGTTAACTGGACAAAGCCTGTGGATACCCACAGGCTTGTTTGCTTTGTCACTTCTGTATTAAATACCCCCTGAATACTCATCAGTGCCCCTGAAATAAGAGCAAGAATGATACCCCACATAATACCTCACTTTCCATCGGATACACTTTCTAATTGATTTTGCTGCTTAATAAGAGTGTATCCGAGAAAGGAAAAATCATGTATTTACTGGAGACATTTTTTTAATTTTGCAATCATCTCATCAACATGCTTTTTTTCAA
Source organism: Anthropogastromicrobium sp. (assembly GCF_037349415.1). Lineage (NCBI taxonomy): Bacteria > Bacillati > Bacillota > Clostridia > Lachnospirales > Lachnospiraceae > Anthropogastromicrobium > Anthropogastromicrobium sp. The sequence continues at coordinate 65,968 of NZ_JAXWCK010000012.1, read as the reverse complement.
TGACAAGCGGCGGAACAAAACGAATTACGTTTCCTGACGCAGAAATAATAATTAAGCCCTCTTTTTGAGCCTTTTTGATCACATCACCTACAGGAATTGTAAGCTCAATTCCCTGCATAAGTCCAATGCCACGATGATCCTTAATACAGTCAAATTCAGCTGTTAACTGCTCTAATTGCTCATACAAATATGCACCCACTTCTTTTACATGCGCAGTCAGGTTCAATTCTTCAAACTGATCCATAACTGCATTAGCAGCAGCACACACAAGTGGATTTCCGCCATAAGTAGAACCGTGATCGCCAGGTACAAGTGCTGCACATTCTTCACGGCATAAAAATGCACCGATTGGAAGACCATTTCCAAGAGCCTTTGCTACACAGACAACATCTGGCAAGATATCATAGCTCTGATAACAGAACATATTTCCAGTACGTCCCATTCCACACTGAATTTCATCGCAGACAAGTAAAATATCATGCTCATCGCAGAGGGCACGAAGTCCCTGCATAAATTCCTTTGATGCCGGGTAAATTCCGCCTTCTCCCTGAAGTGCCTCTAAGATAATACCGCAGGTACGGTCTGTAATCAGTGATTTTACACTTTCAAGGTTATTATACTCAGCAAAACGAACACCACCAATAAGCGGCTTGAATGGTGCCTGATAAGCATCATTTCCTGTTACTGAAAGAGCTCCCATACTTCTTCCATGGAATGAATGCTTCATGGCAATAATTTCATGATCTGTGCGTCCATCTTTATTATAGGCATATTTACGAACAAGCTTGATAGCTCCTTCAATTGCCTCAGTTCCACTATTAGTAAAGAATACACGGTCCATTCCTGTCAGCTGTGTGATTTTTTTTGCTGCCTTGGCCGCTGGCTCATTGTAAAACAGATTAGAGGTATGTACAAGCTTATCAACCTGCTCTTTAACTGCCGTTTTGTATGCGTTATTGCTGTAGCCTAGTGCAAATACAGCAATTCCTGCTGCAAAGTCAAGATATTTTTTCTGATCAGTATCATACAGATAAACATCCTCGCCATGATCAAGAACGATCGGAAAGCGATTGTAGGTATGAAGCAGACTGCTTTCTGCTGTCTGAATAATTGTCTGTGTTTCCATAATTAAAGTGCCTTTCTGTGAAATAAATTACTTTTCGTCAGGTGTGTAAAAATGGTCATCGCCTGCCTTTAAAATAGCGGTACCAATGCCCTTATTTGTAAAGATCTCAAGAAGCAGGCAATGAGCAATTCGACCATCCATGATATGAACTCTTGATACACCATTTAAGACAGCATCAAGACAATTTTGAAGTTTTGGTAGCATACCGCCTCCAATATTGCCGCTGTTTAACAACTCTTCCATATGATCAGTTGTCAGCTCAGAGATTAACGTATCTTTATCCTTTGGATCTGCATAAACACCTTCAACATCTGTTAAAAATGCAAGCTTTTCAGCTTTAACGGCACGTGCAATTGCACAAGCTGCATCATCTGCATTGATGTTATAGCTTTGACAGTTATCATCAAATCCGATTGGGCAAATGATCGGCAAAAAGTCTTTTTCAAGAAGATCAAATAAAATCTTTGGATTTACTTCTTTAATATCACCTACAAAACCGATATCCTGTCCATTAGACAGCTTCTTATCACAGCGAAGCAGCTGACCATCCTTGCCAGAGATACCGACAGCCTTTACTCCAAGCTCATTTACCATAGAGACAAGACTTTTATTAACCTTATTCAATACCATCTCTGCAATTTCCATCGTATCAGCATCGGTTACGCGAAGTCCATTTACAAAGCGCGGCTCCATGCCCACTTTAGATACCCAACGGCTGATTTCTTTGCCTCCTCCATGCACAATGATAGGTTTAAAACCAACCAGCTTTAACAAAACAACATCTTTAATGACGTTTCGCTTTAACTCCTCATCTGCCATTGCACTTCCGCCATACTTTACGACAATAATCTTTCTGTTGAATCTCTGTATATAAGGCAGTGCCTCAATCAAGGTAGCGGCCTTTTCCATAATTTTGCTGTCTAATTCCATTTTGTGTTCTCCTCTTTTTTATGGGTAGTCGTTGTTACAAGCTTTTTATCAGCTGCGGTAATCGCCGTTGATCTTTACATATTCATAGGTTAGATCACAGCCAAATGCTGTTGCTGTCTCATTTCCCTCTTTAATATCCATTTTTGCAATTACTTCTTCCTCAGAAAGAATCTTTGTTGCAGTTTCCTCACTGTAATCTGTTGCAACTCCGTTTTCTACGATTTTAATAGTACCAGCCTTGCTCTCTAACCAGATATCAACCACTTCAGGATCAAACTGTGCACCTGAGTAGCCCATTGCGCAGAGGATACGTCCCCAGTTTGCATCATGACCAAATACAGCTGCTTTTGTCAGACTAGAACATACAACAGACTTTGCGATTGTTCGTGCCTGATTTTTGTCCTTTGCGCCAATTACAGTTGCCTCAAACAGACATGTACAGCCCTCTCCGTCTCCGGCAATTTTCTTTGACAGCTCAAGCATAATAAAATGAAGTGCCTCACAGAAAGTCTTGTAGTCTTCACCTTCCTTTGTGATTGGTGTATTTTCCGCCTGTCCATTTGCCATTACAAGTACAGTATCATTTGTAGAAGTATCACCGTCAACAGAAATCATATTGAAGGTATCAACTACATCTTCACTTAATGCTTTTTGAAGCAGCTCATGAGAAATTGCCACATCTGTTGTTACAAAACAAAGCATAGTACACATATTAGGATGAATCATGCCTGAGCCCTTGCACATACCTGCAACTGTAACCTGCTTACCGCCTAATTCCAATGTGCATGCAACCTCTTTGCTCTTAGTATCAGTTGTCATAATTGCCTCTGCTGCAAGCTTGGCATCTTCTCTGCTACTTCCAAGTACCTTAGAAAGAGCTGTTACACCAGACTTAATCTTATCAATAGGAAGCTGTTTGCCAATTACACCTGTTGATGCGACAAGAACTGCAGTTTTAGGAATGTTTAAAGCTGATGCTGCCTCTGCTGCTGTATCTGCACAATAGCCAAGCCCCTCTGCGCCTGTACATGCATTTGCAATACCACTGTTTACAACGACTGCCTGTACATAAGGAGATGTTGTTACAATTTCCTTATCCCATTTGACAGGTGCTGCTTTTACAAGATTTGTGGTAAATACACCAGCTGCTGCACATGGTGTGCTGCTGAAAACCATTGCCATATCTTTTTTTGTCTGATTCTTAATGCCGGCATTTAATCCGGATGCCAAAAAACCTTTTGGAGCTGTTACGCCTCCATTTATCTTTGTAATTGCCATTTTTGTATCCTTTCTTTGATTTTGTAATTTCTATGCCAAGTATAACACACTTTGAGGTCAAATCAAGTATAATCCACTATTTTACTTTACTATGATAAAATAGTCATGTGCTATAATTTTATACACAGCAGTTGAATATATACACCGTGTTATCGGCTAATATTCAGTATTATACGCATATATTTGCATTTATGCAAGAGCTTTTTTGACTTTTTTTGTTTTTTCTATTGCATTTCAAAAAGTAATGTTGTATAGTGGTGTACAGAAAACAAACAACGCATATCGTTTTGATATGGTTTTCAACAAAAAGTGAAAAAACAGAGGAGATACTATTATGAAAGAAAAAGTTGTTTTAGCATATTCTGGCGGTCTTGATACTACTGCTGTTATTCCGTGGCTGAAGGAAAATTATGATTATGATGTTGTATGCTGCTGTGTTAATGTAGGACAGGGCAACGAGATTGATGGTCTGCAGGAACGTGCAAAGCTCTCTGGCGCTGAGAAGCTTTATATTTTAGATGTAGTAGATGAGTTTTGCGATGAGTATGTTGCTCCATGTGTTCAGGCAAACGCTACATATGAGAATGAATATCTGTTAGGTACTTCTATGGCACGTCCGCTTATTGCAAAGAAGCTTGTTGAGATTGCAAGAAAAGAAGGCGCTGTTGCTGTATGTCATGGTGCTACAGGAAAGGGAAATGATCAGGTTCGTTTTGAGCTGGCATTTAAGGCACTTGCTCCTGATTTAAAGATCATCGCTCCTTGGAGATGTAATGAAACCTGGAATATGAAATCACGTGAAGATGAGATTGAATACTGCAAGAAGCATGGCATTAATCTTCCATTCTCCTCTGTTGATAACAGCTATAGCCGTGACCGCAATCTGTGGCACATCAGCCATGAAGGTCTGGAGTTAGAGGATCCGTCTCAGGCACCAAATTATGATCATCTGCTTGTTCTTGGCGTATCTCCTGAGAAGGCACCAGATGTTGCTACTGAGATTTCTATTTCTTTTGAGAAGGGTATTCCGGTTGCATTAAACGGAAAAGAAATGAAGTATTCTGAAATCGTTACTGAATTAAATAAGATTGGTGGTGCAAACGGAATAGGAATCGTTGATATCGTTGAAAACCGTGTTGTTGGTATGAAATCTCGTGGTGTTTATGAAACACCTGGCGGAACTATCCTTATGGCAGCTCATAAGCAGCTTGAGGAGCTGATTCTTGACCGTGATTCCATGGCATTCAAGAAGACTGTTGACAACCGTTTTGCAGATATTGTTTACGAGGGCAAGTGGTTTACACCTTTATGTGATTCTCTTCGCGCTTACATAAAGGCGAGCCAGGAATATGTAACTGGTACTGCTAATCTTAAGCTGTATAAGGGCAATATCATCAAGCAGGGAACTACTTCTCCATACAGCCTGTACAATGAAAGCATTGCTTCCTTTGCTACTGGAGATATGTATGATCATCATGACGCAGAGGGCTTCATTAACCTGTTCGGTCTTTCCTTAAAGGTTCGCGCAATGAAGCTGGCAGAGGCTGAGAAGAAGAAATAATTATTATGTCACTGCTTCAATATGTAAAAAACATTATTTATAAAGCAAAGGGCTTTGATAACGTAAGGATTCCACAGGCATATGACAGCTTTGGAATCCTTATGCCGGAAGCTTCATCAAGTGTACAGGGCATTCGCCCATTTCCACTTCCAGAGGATGAGCATTTATTTGCTCTCCTCTGGAATATTCATGATGGTCATTTATTGTCGGCTACAATTCTTCCGACACCTTACCCATTTTGTTATGAAAGAAGTTTCCTGTCTGGAACACGCACACAGCTGCACTCTCACGAATATCTTGAATTTTTCTATGTTTTGGAAGGCGAATATCACCAGAAGATTCTGGAAACAGAATATATTTTTCATCCTGGTGAATTTTGTCTGATTGATAAAAATTGTCTGCATCAGGAAATTTTAGATGAAAATGAGTGCACGATTGTATTCTTTGGTATTACAAATGCAATGTTTACAAGTATCAGTGATAATCATACCGCACCAGAAGATATTGCATCATTTCTTCATATGGCACTATTGGAGCAAAAAGCATTACAGCAGTTTTTAACCTTCCGACCGCGTGAAACACATGTAATTCAAGATATGGAAGATACGCTGCGTTCTGTATTATATGAGCTGTCACGTCATGACATTGCAACACCGATTATTTGCAGCGGACTTATGACACGCGTTTTTCAGATGTTGGGTTCCCAATATGAATTTTCACTTTCTAAAAAGCAGCGCCAACGTATGAATGTCATTCTTTTTAATCAGCTTACTGATTTCATAAAGCTTCACTTAAATCATATCTCAATTCAGATGCTGACACAGGAATTTCATTTTTATGAAGATTATTTTAATCGTCTTTTGAAGGTTCAAACAGGAATGACATATATCGAGTATTTGCAGATGCTTCGTTTAGAACGTGCAGAGTTGCTGCTTACCGAGACAAATAATACTATTGAACAGATTGCTGAAGAGGTCGGATATCATAACAAGGGATATTTTTACCGTATATTCATAGAGCGAAACAATTGTACGCCGGCTCAATATAGAAAAAAGAGACAGGAAAGACTATAATACTTCCCTGTCTCTTTTTATTTGATTTATAATCGTAATTATTCAGAGCCGCACCTCGATTCCACTACGCTTCATCTCGTTGTGGCTTCTCGCCATATGAAATTGCTAGAAAACGTACTCGCTCATGCAAGCATGACTCGTACTTTTCTGCAATTTCGCATGGCTCTGAATAATTACAAGTTCCACTTCCAGTCGCGAATCTCTGGCATATCAATACCATACTCATGGATATACTGCTTATGCTCTACTAATTTATCATTCATCTTCTGAATCAGATAAGCACCACGATTTCCTAACTGTGGCAGATTCTGGATTGCATTCTTTACCAGATGGAAGCGGTCGATCTCATTCTGAACACGCATATCAAATGGTGTTGTGATGGTACCCTCTTCTTTGTAGCCGTAAACATGGATGTTGCGGTTTGTTCTGGTATAGGTTAACTCATGAATCAGTGTATGATAACCATGGAATGCGAAGATAATCGGCTTGTCCTTTGTGAACAAAGCATCATAATCAGCATCAGTAAGACCATGTGGATGCTCAGTTGCCGGCTCTAACTTCATAAGATCGACAACATTGATAACACGAATTTTGATCTCTGGAATTGCCTCTCTTAAGATCGTAACAGCTGCTAATGTCTCGAGTGTTGGTGTATCACCGCAGCAAGCCATAACGATATCCGGCTCAGAGCCCTGATCATTGCTTGCCCACTCCCAGATGCCGATACCCTGTGTGCAGTGCTTTACAGCCTGCTCCATGGTCAGCCACTGCTGTCTTGGATGCTTGGATGTTACAAGTACGTTTACGTAATCACGGCTTCTGATGCAGTGATCGAAGCATGATAACAGACAGTTTGTATCTGGCGGCAGATAAAGACGAACAACATCTGCTTTCTTATTTGCAATATGATCTAAGAAGCCTGGATCCTGATGAGTAAATCCATTGTGATCCTGCTGCCATACGTTTGAGGAAAGGATCAGGTTCAAAGATGCAATAGACTGTCTCCATGGCAGCTGATTGCAAACCTTTAACCACTTTGCATGCTGAGCACACATGGAATCTACAACACGAATAAATGCTTCATAGCTTGCAAAGAATCCATGACGTCCTGTTAACAGATAACCCTCAAGCCATCCCTCGCACATATGCTCACTTAACATAGAGTCCATAACACGGCCATCAGCAGCTAAGAACTCATCTGTATCATACTTTTCATCGTTCCAGTCACGATTTGTAACTTCAAATACCTTGCCAAGACGGTTTGACATAGTCTCATCTGGTCCAAAGATACGGAAGTTTTTAGAATCATCATTCATCTTGAAGATATCTCTTACAAATCCTCCAAGCTCGATCATATCCTGTGCCTCAACAGCACCTGGCTTTGGCACATCAATACCATACTTACGGAAATCCGGAAGACGAAGATCTCTAAGAAGCTTTCCGCCATTTGCATGTGGGTTAGAACCGATTCTTCTGTCACCCTTTGGTGCCAATTCTCTTAATTCTGGAATCAGTCTGCCGTTTTCATCAAACAGTTCTTCTGGATGATAGCTCTTTAACCAGTCATTTAACATCTGAAGATGCTCAGGCTGATCCATCATAATCGGAACCTGATGAGCACGGAAGGAACCTTCAATCTGCTTTCCATCAACTACCTTTGGTCCTGTCCATCCCTTTGGTGTACGAAGAACGATCATTGGCCATTTATGTCTTGTTGTATCATTATTTTCACGGGCATTCTTCTGGATTGCCTTGATCTCGTCCATTGCCTGATCAAGAGCATCTGCCATCTTTCTGTGCATTTCCATCGGATCACTGCCTTCTACGAAATATGGCTTCCAACCACATCCATCAAAGAAGTGCTCTACTTCCTCATGAGTGTTACGTGCGAAGATGGTAGGATTGCTGATCTTATATCCATTCAGATGAAGAATTGGAAGAACGGCACCATCATTAATTGGGTTTAAGAATTTGTTGCACTGCCATGATGTTGCAAGAGGACCTGTCTCAGCCTCTCCATCACCAACTATACATGCAGCAATAAGATCTGGGTTATCAAATACAGCACCAAATGCATGTGCCATGGAATAACCAAGTTCACCACCTTCATTGATGGATCCTGGTGTTTCAGGAGCGACATGACTGGAGATACCACCTGGAAATGAGAACTGCTTGCACAGCTTCTTTAATCCATCCATATCCTCACCGATATTCGGATAAACTTCGCTGTAAGTACCCTCCAGATATGTATTTGCTACAAAGAAATTTCCACCATGTCCAGGACCTGAAATTAAAATCATATCCTGATCATATTTCTTGATTACACGATTTAAATGAACATACACGAAGTTCTGTCCCGGAACTGTTCCCCAATGACCTACGATCTTCTTCTTTACATGCTCCATTGTCAGCGGCTCACGTAACAGTGGGTTATCAAGCAGATACAGCTGAGCAGCACCCAGATAGTTGGCAGCACGCCAATATGCATTCATTTTTTCCAGGTACTCATCGCTTACTGGCTGACTATTTGCAATATTTGTCTCTACCATGTGGTATATCCTCCCATTATAAAAATTCAAAGTCTTTAGTTGTTTGACACACTAAGCTTATCAATCAGTATATTACACAACAAAACAAATCAAAACAAGTTCCAATTCCTGCTAATTTCACATAAAGTTACCTATTCCGACAATTATTTATATTCTTTTTCCTGAGTAAATCCGCGGCCGCGCACTTCTGTTACACGGCTGATGATTAAAAATGCACTGCTGTCAATGCTGTGGACAAGTTTTCTGACACGTCCCACCTCACGGCTGGACACTACACTTAAGACAAGCTCTGTGTTTTCTCTCATATAGCCAGTCTGTCCATTTAAAATGGTGACGCCTCTGTCGATTTCCTGTAAAATTTCCTGACGGATCCTCTCATGCTCATGACTGATTACCTTAATCTCAACCTTTTCTGTTCCTATCATTAGACATTTATCCAGAACAATCGTATAAATCAAAATTAGTAAAATTCCGTATAGTACTTCTTCTCCTGTACATGAAAATGCCTGTAAAATTAAAATCACGAAATCAAACAAGTACATCGTTACGGATACTGGCAAACGAAACAGCTTGTTCAATACAAGAGGAGGAATGTCCATACCACCTGTTGAAGCGCCTGTACGAATAACAATTCCAATCGCAGCTCCTATACATAATCCACCAAATACAGTACAAAGAACGGGATCAGTTGTTATGACAAATCCGTTTGATAAGCGCTGTATCATCTCAAGTGCAATCGGATATACAAATGTAGACAAAATGGTTGTCGCGGCAAATTTGCGGCCAAGTACTAATAGTCCCATAAAAAACATCACCGCATTAAAGCAGAGTACGAAGGTGGAAATGGGAACACCAAACAAATGTTGAATAAACAGGGCAATTCCTGTTGTTCCTCCTGTGATTAATCCGCCTGGAAGAATAAAAAAGGCGACACCGCAGGCATAAATGATGTTTCCGCCGATCACGATTGCAATATCGCGAAGCAGAGGAAAAATTTTTTTGAACATATGCTGCTCCTTTCTGAATTTTAATCAAAAAAAACGGCTGCCAGAGAGATTTTCCCTGACAGCCGTGGATCGAGGCTACGCGCCTAATACTTAAAAAGTATAACAAAAATTGCATTAAATATCAAGCGCTTTCTAAAATTCTTCAAGTGTTTTAAAGGAATATCCCATTTCTTCCCATTTTGTTAAAAGCTCATCTAGAATTTCACCATTTGTCTTTGAGGTATTATGCAGAAGCACAATTGCACCAGGATGTATTCTTGGAATTAATTTGGAGAATGCTTCATCATGTGTTGGCTGATTGTCAGCATTCCAATCAACATAGGCAAGACTCCAGAAAAATGTTTTATAACCTAATTCTTGCGCCATTTTTAAATTTTGTGTACTGTATTTTCCCTGTGGTGGACGATAATACCATGTCATTTCCAACCCTGTTATCTTTTTATACAGACTGCGTACATCATCAAGTTCTTTTTTAAAGCTTTCTATTGTTGATATAGAGGACATGTCAGGATGGTGATATGTATGATTTCCTACTGTATGGCCTTCTTGCACCATACGATTCACCAGATCAGGTGCAGACTCTAAAAAATGGCCAACCACAAAGAAGGTTGCCTTTGCATTATGTTTTTTTAACGCATCTAGTATGGCACCAGTATTTCCATTTTCATAACCACAGTCAAATGTTAAATAAATTGTTTTTTCATCTGCATTTCCAATATAAAAAGCATCGTATTCTGCGAGCTCCTTAGCAGAGGCATTTCCTGTTGGCTGTGTACCTGATGCACCAAAGCCAAGTCCCCAGTTTTCTGAATATGACACGGCTGCAGCTGTTTCCTGCAAATAGCCTGCCCCACGACCCATTAAAAAAACAGTACAAAAAAGGGCAATGATTGTAAATCCATGTTTGATTTTTTTGCTCAAGCCTTACTTCCTTATTATATGCATCTGATTGCTACCACTCTATTCTGTAAGATTATTTTTTATGTGCAGCACTTTTTGTCAATGCTTGACTTTATATTTTTCTGCTCTTATAATGGATTTTGTGATAATACAAAAACAAGCATACGCGGGAATTATTTAAAAAAAGAAGGCGTTGCGGAAAAGAGGGAAAAAATGGCCTTGTTTACAGAAAATTATCAGGAAGAAATGATGCATATCCTTAAGGATATGGCGCATGTACGTATCAGTGGCACACAAGAGGAAGCAGATTGTGCAATTTATCTGCAGGAATGCTGTAAAAAAATGGGATTTGAAACTCGTCTGGAGGCATTTCAGGTTGAAATGTGTGATATCCACGAAGCAGTACTGACTGTTGATGGCAAAGAAATTCCTTGCAAGGGATATCGCTGTGCTGGAAGCGGTACTGTTGAAGCACCATTTTATTATATGCCAAATACTGATGCCTGCTCACTTGCTCAGTGTAAGGGAAAGATTGTTATGCTCGACGGCGGTGTTGGCTACTGGGGCTATCGCGATTTAATTGAAAATGGCGCTGTTGGCATTATTACATATGATGGAAATGCAAACTATGCAGATGAAGATATTGATCTTCGTGAGCTCAGAAGCTTTGTGCGTGAAGGAAGTGACAACAAAAAAATTCCTTGTGTCAATATCAATGCAAAATCTGCAATCAAGCTAGTAAATCAGAATGCAGCTAATGCAAAAATTGTTTTAAATCAGGATGAATGGATGGGTGATTCTCATAATGTAATTTTAGATCTTCCTGGTGAAACTGATGAGATGATCATTTTGAGTGCACATTATGATTCTACCCCTCTGTCACAGGGTGTATACGACAATATGTCCGGAAGTGTTGGTCTTCTTGGTATTGCAGATTATTTTAGACAGCATCCGCATCACTATAGCCTTCGCTTCTTATGGTGCGGCAGTGAGGAAAGAGGTCTTCTTGGCTCTAAGGCATATGTTGCAGGTCATGAAGAGGACTTAAAGAAGACTGTTTTAAATATCAATCTGGATATGATCGGCTGTATCATGGGTAAGTTTATTGCCTGCTGTACTTCTGAAGAAAAGCTTGTTCACTATATTGAATACCTTGCTTCTGAGACAGGTTTTGGAATGGCTGCAAGACAGGGTGTTTACTCTAGTGACTCTACTCCATTCGCTGATAAGGGTATTCCTGCTGTTTCTTTTGCACGTATTGCATCTGGAAATACAGCCACCATCCACAATCGATATGACACAATGGATGTCATGAAGGCGGAGCATATGGCAAAGGATGTTGCTTTTATCACAGCATTTACTGAGCATATGGCATGTGCAAAGCATTGTCCTGTTTCCAAGGAAATTCCGGAAAATATGAAGGAAAAGCTGGATATTTACCTGAACAGAAAGCGCGACAATACATCTCACTAAATAAAATCCCATATTAAAGCATGGAATAAAATAAATAATGCAGAGGGCTGTTTTGGTGTTTACATGTATGAGCATCAAAACAGCCTTTTAATTTTTATAAAAGCTCAATATGGCCTGCCAGTGCATCCTCTAATTCCTTACTTGAAATACCGATATAGCGCTGCGTAATAGCCGCAGAGCTGTGCTGTAAAAGCTGCTGTACAAGAATGATATTATAATTGTTGTTTACATAAATTTCCGTTGCAAAAAACTTACGAAAGCTGTGAGTGCCAATATTAGGATATCCGAGTTCAGATGTCACTTTTGCAAGATATTTTTGTATAGTACGCTCAGTAATCGGGAAAATAGTCTGATCTGTTTTTATGTCGTGATCAATACAATATACTCTCAGATACTGGTAAATCGGCTGTGGAACTGTAAATATACGCTTTTTCTGTGTTTTTTCCTCTGTAATATCAAGGCGATACCGTCCTCCATCCAACACAATATCCTGCAGTCTAAGCTTTAAAATATCTCCTATTCTAAGTCCGAGGTTTGCTTCTAGGACAAGTGCTGTCGCAATCCTATCATTTGCCCTAAAAGTATTACCTCCTTTTCTCATCGATCCAATCAAATTTTCATATTGCTCCTTGGTTAGAGCAAGTGATTTCTTATTTGCCATTCTGTAATACATCTCCTATTTTCTAATAAAATTCTTATTCTGTTTAAAGTGCTTTTTGGTATAAAGTTCGTATAATAGTAAAATGTAGTTCGTTTATTTGCTAACATGGATATTATATCCTATTTTTTACCTAAAATCAAGCTAATTCCACACAAAAAGTACGTATAATATTCATTATACGTACTTTATTTTAATATAAATGTAAACGTGTACTTTACAAAGTAAACACTATGTATTACAATAGAAATATAGATTAAAAACAGGAGGCTTATCATGACTGGAATCAAATCATTTCGTATCTCAGATGAGACAAAGGAACGCTTGGAATTACTATCAGCTTCAATCGGAGGCAATAAGGATCGTGTATTTAATACATTGATGGATACCTATTCGCTTGAACAAGAAAAGGCGACAGTGGCTGCATCTGATCAAGAAAAAAATGTAGAAACATTCGAGCAGTATGCAAATACACTTGTTCGTCTTTATTTAGAGGCCTTACGTGCCGTATCATCATCTGATGATCGAATCCGCGGTGAATTTCATAATCAGCTTGAAGAAAATGCCAAGACAATAAAAGAGCTTAGAAACCAGCGTGATCGCATGGTAAATGAACTTACACTTGAAAAGACAAATGCACAAAAAGAAGCTGCCGAATTTCAGGCTAAAAATAAAGAATTGACAGCTGTAATAGAACGGTTGGAAAAGTCACTGGCTGCTGCTAACGAACAAGTTGATGCAAAGCAGGCAATGAATGAGGTACTTCTTTCTCAGGTAAAGCAGACTGAAAAAGAGAAAGAAGAATATAACCAGATGGCAGCACGCTTCCATGAGCTTGAAAAGCAATTGGAAGATGAAAAGACTTCTTCCAGAAAGGAAAAACAAACATTTGAAGAAGAATTACGCAAAGCTATTTCCGAAAAAGAGAAAGCTGCTTATGAAGCTGAGTTATTAAAAAAAGAAGAAATACATAAAGCAGAAGAAACAATCCGAAAGGAAAAAGATGAAGAAATTGCTGCTCTTCAAAAACAACTCTTTGATATGCAGACCAGGCAGCTTTCTGATCAGGCTGCCCTTCAGGAAGCAAAAACTGCACTGCTGTCCCTTCGTTTAGAATTATCACAAGCACATCAAAAAGAACTTAATGAAGTGCGTATAGAAAAAGATAAGAAAATTGAAGCACTGCAAAATGAATTGTTAAAGGCTTTTGATAAAAAATAAAGAACACAATATTTGTAATTGACATTAAAATATAGTTGTCTATAATAAAGATACATAAAAATAATTTTATGCTTATTTGGATAATTACAAGTTGGAGGCTTATTATGAGTACACATGAAGATTTTGAAGATTGCCCACTGCAGAATATAATTCGAGATGGAGGCATGATGAACATCTTTCGCACGATTGGATGCATTGGAGACAGTCTTGCGAGTGGTGAATTTGAATATTGGGATAATGGTCAAAAAGGCTACTGGGACTTTTATGAATACTCCTGGGGTAAGCAAATTGAGCGCATCACTGGTATTTCAGTAACGAACTTTTCGCGCGGTGGTATGACTGCTTTTCATATGTATCAGGAAGCAGACAAGCAGGACGGACCAAATGCAGATATTGCACACTTATTTGACCCATTTAATTTAAAGCAGGGTTATATCATTGCACTCGGTGTAAATGATTTAAAGGGTAAAAATAACTTAAATGATTTGTACGAAGGAAATGTCGGTTCAGCAAAAACAGACATTTGTCTTGAAGATTATAATAAGAATGCAAATACGTTTGTTGGCTGGTACGCAAAGATTATCCAGCGTATTCAGAAGATGCAGCCTCACACCAAATTTTTTCTGGTAACAATGCCAGATGAAGGTACTGGAAACTGGAAAGAGGAATCACACGCAAAGGCACTTCATGAAATCGCTGATTATTTGAAAAACTGTTACGTAATTGACTTGTATCATGAGGCTCCGAAATATGATGAAGAATTTCGCAGTAAGTATTTCTGCGGTCATATGAATGCAATGGGCTATTTATTAACTGCTCATTATTTCATGACATATATTGACTGGATCATCCGCCACAATGTACATGATTTTCGTTTTGTCCAGTTTATCGGAAGCGATAAAATTCCGTTTGCTCTTGGTAAAGAAGCTGCTGAAAAACAACAGCAGGAAAATGACAAAAAGAATGCCGCAAAAGAAAAAGTTCTTGTGAGTGGTATGTCTAACGACTAATTTTGTATAAACGAAAAAGAGGAGGAATACGAATTGTTTCTCCTCTTCTATTTTTTTGCTTTCTTGTGTGTTAGAAATGTTGTTTTGAAGGAGAAGTTCTGGGTGGAAAATTTTATTCTATTTAAGTTATGCTACTTTTATGTTATTATATATTCAGTAGCACTTTTTTACTTATCCATTTTTCGCAGAAAACCTCGTCCGATAAGAGAAAACTATCAATACCTTTTAACAAAAAATAAGCTGTGACATCTTATAATAATTCGATGTCACAGCTTATTATCACAAAAATTAGATTCGATAAAGCCCCTCTCCCACCCTCACTGTGTGTTAATATCTGGTAGTAACGATAAAGAATTTCTATGCGCATGTAACGATGCTGGAGATTACAATGATTTTATACTGCTCTCCCTCACATGTTTTTCCTCTCTATTTTCTGTATGTTTTGCTGCTTTGTGCTCTGCAGCTGAGCTGATATTCACTCACACAGCTACCGCTATCTTATCTTATTTTTTGCTGTTTCTAATTACCTTACAATCTTTTCATTCTTCTATCAGATCTGCTGTCCAGTTTGCTGCCTGAATTCGATTATCCAATATTCGATAGTCGCGACTCAAGGCATCTACCTTTTTTTGCAGTGCCTTCACATCAACTGCTGATAATTGGCGAATTTCATCGCCGCGTGATCTAAAGCACAGATTACTTGCAATTGAAATTGTATTTTGAAAACTTGCAATACGCAATTTCAAAACATCACGCTTTGCAAGCAAGTCTGACAGCAATTCACCATCTGATACAACTGCCATATTTGTTTTATTAATTATGATAATCAACTTTTCCAGCTGATTCAGGCATTCATCGAGTTCCTTTAAAAGCTGTTCTGGATCTTCTACTGGCAAAACTCCTTCCTGCATCAATGCATTGCTCGTAATACGAGAACGAAGCTGCTCAATTTTCTTATTTAAATCTGCTCTTTCCTGTAATGCTTCTGCAAGCTTCATGTTTTTCTCCTCTCTTATACGCTATCCTATTATGGTAGTATTTTTCTTGTTTTATAAGTTATGCTACTTTCGTGTTATATTGTTTGTTATGATATCTTTTTGGAGCCAATTTTATTAGCGCTGCAAGTTTACATCATTTGATTTCATAACACGAATAATATCTTCTTCTGTTACAATATTAAAATCATGTTGAATCATCAGCTTCAATACACTGGCTGCAATTGAAAAATCAATCGTATACTGTGGATTTTCTTTCTTTTTCAGCATATGAATCAGTGCTGCAGCAAATGCATCTCCTGCTCCTACCGCTTCTAAACTATGTACATGATGTACTGGCGTCTCATAAAACTGATCACCGATCAGATAAATGGCCATCCAATCTCCATCTTCAACTGTATGCATACTGCGAAGCACACTTGCTACTGCTTTGCAATTTGGAAACTGTCTTGTAATTTCCTGCATTCCCTCTCGATATGTATCAATTTGTTCAATTCCTCTTGACATGTCTCCATCAAATGCATGAATTCCAAGAGAAGCTTCAAAATCTTCATCATTTGCAATGCAAAGTGTTACATATGGCATAAGCTCTCGCATAACGCACTGGGCTGTATTTTTATCCCACATCTTAGCGCGATAATTTAAATCACAGACTACCTCGATTCCCTTTCTTTTACAGCATCGAAGTGCATCCAAAACTGTTTCCTTGACGCTCTCACTGACTGCCGGCGTTACTCCAGAGAAAAAGAAAATATCAGTATCTTCCAGAATTTGATCCCAGTCATATTCGTCTGGCTTTGAACAGGCAAATGCACTGTCAGCGCGGTCATACACCACATTTGTAGGACGAATATTATTTCCCTTTTCAAAATAGTAAATGCCAAGACGTTTTCCGCCTCTTAAAATATGAGTGGTATCCGTTCCGTAACGGCGAAGCTCATTTAATGCTGCCTGACCAACTGGATTATCGGGAAGCTTCGTAACCAATGCTGCTTCTTCTTTTAACATGGCAAGTCCTGCTGCCACATTTGCCTCCGCCCCGCCATAACTTGCTTCAAAATTCTGTGCCTGCACGATACGAAGATATTCAGGTGTCTTAAGGCGCAGCATAATTTCTCCAAACGTTACCGCTTTCATTATAAAATTTACTCCTTCCCATCTTCATTTTATACAAGTATACCACTTATCTGACTGTTTTTCAACACAAGAAAAATTGCTTTACCACTTTCTTCTCATGCGTATTTGCATTCTTATATCGCAGCTTTACAAATTTTATTATCATTTCTGGTGCATCTGCAAAATATTTTCGCACTTCTAACTCATGCAAAACCAAAACAATTGGATTACTTGCCAGATTTATCAGATCCATATAGGTGCTGGGACTTTTTTCTTTTCTCAAAATTTCGTAGTTCAAAAATCTCTCTGCTTCCGAATCTGAGATTGCTATGCCATCACGCAGGTTCTTGCGCACTTCTTCTTGCTTTGTCTCTGTCCAACTACTCTGCTCATCCCCCATCAAGGTATTCAGTTCTTCCAACTCCTGCCGTGTCTTTTGAGGTATCTTCAAAATGTAGAAATAGCCGTATGTGCCTTTAATCTCTTTTGACATCAGTATTTCTGAATCAAGCATCTCTGTTACCATGTCTGAAACCTCATCTGCACTGTATAAGCTGTAGAATCCATGCCCACGTGATTCAAGAACGTTGGCATTCAATGTCACTTTGGTACCGCGCATTAACTGCACCACTGCATTTTGTGTAATATAAGTTTCATTTTTGGAAACACACTCAAAAATATCGCGTGCAAGATAAGAATCCAGATACAGATGATATTGCTTTTTAAGCTCATTTTTCCGTTCTTCTTTGGTGGCTGCTGCCAACATCTTAATCTGTTTCACATTCCTTTGCAGTGTCTTTTTCCATTCGGGAACAGATTGCTGATAAGAGGCAGTCTTATACAAATAGGAAAATGTCGGAATACCAGCCATATGGAAGGTAAGCTTTGTGTCCCCGTTTAAGATTCCCGCATTCTTTGATTTGCATTTAATGCGTCCAAATCCTGAAAAAACTTCAATGGCATGTTGTCTGCAGCGTTCACGGAGCTTGGTATTCTTTAATAGCTGGTACTTTTTAAATTGTTCCGATGCCGTATACTTCGAACCCTTTCCGTTAACCGTAATGCTGCCGGCTTCACTTGTAAAAATTACTTTCTGCTGCTCAATATACAGTTTTCCATCAACAGCCTTCTCCATTCCTGTACTAAAGCCATCCAGCCATGAAATCGCCCAACTGTTATATTCCTTTACCTTGTCATCCAACTCACGCTTGTATGATACTGGACTTGTGGATGGAGCTAATGGAATGCCTTCTTTTACTTCCTGTTCCAGTTTTTTTACAAACTTTTTTAGTTTTGCTTCAGTCGCAGCATCCCAATCTACACAAATTAAATCCCATAATCTGTCGTTCTGCTCTGTAATCTTTAGATATGATTTTATCCATGTCGGCTCCTGAAAAAAAGATGCAATGGATTTGCCTGAAAAAGTATCGCAAATGAACTTCATTCCTAGGTGCGAGACTGTGATATCTACTCTTTTGTCTTCATATTTGTTGCAATGCAAGGTTCCCTCAAATTTGGCATTGTTCCTGCACAGCTGGCCCAAATACGCATTCACACATTCCTGCCCCTTTCTTTCAATCTCTTCCCAGTAATCTCGAATCAAGTCTTTCATTTGTTGGCGCTGCCTGGCTGCTTGCTCTTTGCGGACATCTTCAATTATTTCATCAGTCAGCTCTAAAAGATAAGACTGTACTTCATCTATGTCCGTACACAATCCCAATCGTGTACAATCTATCTTCCTTTCTAACACAACCGGTAGTTCATCTGCATTCAACCATATCTGATAAATTTCTTTTTTCTTTCCAATATTTTCAACATCCAATTGGAATTTCCAATCTGGTTTACCTAATTTTTGACGAATATGCTCCCGAAGCTGCGGCAATATCTGCGTTTCTACCTCTGAGGTCGAAAGCCATCGTCCCCATTTATTTCTCTGTACTTCATTGATTGGAACTGGTTTTCCAAAGTCTGACGCATACTGTACGTAGTCCTTCTGCAACGATACCGATTTCAGGAGATCTTGTTTCGTCAAGATCGTCTGCACCTGCAAAGCCCACAAAAGCTTTACATTTCCAACTTTTGAGATGCCGGCCTCTGCTTTTTTGTTGTGCTCAATAAATTCTGGCATCTGTGTGATTGTCTGGTACAGTGACGGATATTTTTTTTCAAATGATTCGTCTACATTGATCCATTTTTCTGGCGTTCTCATATTGCTTTTCTGGCGATCTGCCATCCTGCAGACAGCCATCCTCCTTTCTTCTCTTATTGCCCCGGCAATTACTTCATTTCAGAAAGAAATCCCAGTAATTGTCGGATATTCCTTATCTCATACATCGCTGCATAGTGTCCATATACAGAGGCAATTGAATCGCCCTGATCCCACTTTTTACGATCATCCGTATTTAACCAATACGCACATTTCGCCTTTCGGCAGATGTTTTTTATATAATTCTCCCCGGCATCGTTTTTGTTGTTTCTTGCATCGCCAATAAAGATGATCATGCTATCCTTGCTGATGCGATTGCGGTACTCTTTCCACATACTCCGCAATGGTCGCTCATAGTTTGAGTACTGCCCGCTGCGCGGAATCATCGTAAGAATCTGTTTTGCAGCATTATCAACATCTTCTGTATCGTACACCCTGGATATATCATACAGAGAATTGACAAAAGCAAATGCACTGCATCCTCGTGGAAAGACCTCTTTCAAAAGCCCTATGAAGGTGAGCATCATCTCCGATGCATCCTTGCAGGAACCGGACACATCCAAAATGAGAACCAGATCGGCCTTGCTGCGCCGTGGCTGCTTATATATAAGGTTGATGGGCTGTCCGCAGGTGCGAATAGACTCTCGCATTGTCTCCTCCAGGTTCAGAGACAATCGCCTTTTGCTGTTAATATTTCTGGTCATACGCGTCTTAAATGCCAGAAGATTCTGGCGCAGGTATTCGCGCATTTGATTTTTTTCTGCTTCCGTCAGCTTTTTAAACGGCTTCTCGCTAAGTCTCACAAACTCTGCATTCATCGTTTGTATACTTCCGCCGCCGATGAAATCTGCACGATGGATCACGGAAGACGGCTTAATTGTTAGCGAATCATTGGAACTATCCATGCCTCTTTTCATTTGTTCAAAGGCACGATCCAGTTCTCTGCACGTGTCCTCATAGCGTCGCTGTTCATCCTTCATCTGACGCTGCAGCTTTTTTATTTGCTGGTCCGTTTCTTCTTGTGCCTGACTGATTGCAGACTCCAACTCAGCCGTATTCTTTTGCCTTTTTGTGATAGCAGAACTTAGTTCCTTACTGATATCCATCATTGCGTCTACCTGTTCCAAATCTCCATCGTATAGACTTTTCTCTGCCTGCTTCATCAATGTCTGATATAAGCAACCTGCCTGTTTCTCATCCCATGGCAGTTCACCTAAAAGCATTTTTTTAGCTTGTTCTATCTGCTTTTGAGACTTTGTTTTTGTTTCCGACAATTTCTTTAACTGTGTCTGTGTTTTTCTGCTTACCTTTGGTTTCGACTCATTCTCATGCGCCTTTTGAATTATATTCTTTCGAATCCGTTCTTTTTGTTTTTTCAAATTCTCCAGCTGTTTTTGAACGTCAGACACAAATAAGTCCAGTTCTTTTCGTTTCTCCTGCTTCTCTTTTTCCTTTTGTTTCTCTCTTTGCGGGATTGTTTTTTTGCTCAGAAACTCTCGAAACAACGCTTTCATCTTTGCTACCTGCTCGCCTGTCTTTGCCAGGCAGACAGAAAGTGCGGCCAACATTTCATCTTCCTCTGTGATATCCACACCGGCTGATTCCACTAATCTTAGCAGATGTGCAAGTGCACTCTCGGAAACTGCAAATTTATGGTCTTGGAGAAAAACAGCAAATTCCGAAAGAAAATCAAGAATATCTTTTTGCATTGCATTCCTCCATTAGAACAGTTTTGCATTTTCCATGGTCTGACGGTCTTCCTTGTTTTTCGCAATCATACAGAGAGAAGCTTTAAGCGTTTCTTCCCCAAGTTCGTCACTATTCAACGTAGACAAATACTTTGCCCACTCACTCAGTTCTGAAATGGAAGGTTGCTGTTTTAACGGCAAAGAGCGAATCTGTTTTGCACAATTTGCTACCGATTCTGCAACTTTCGGGTCAATGCTGCTCTGCATTTGAAGTATTTCTTTCAACTCTTCGGCTGTCTTTTGCTTAATGTAAAGATAGTTGCAACGACGTTTCAATGCCTGCGACAGATCTCTGTAGCGGTTAGATGTGAGAAATACGATTGGACGCATCTCTTCTGGACAGGTCACGGTACCATACTGCGGAATGGAAATGCTGAAATTCTCCAGCACTTCAAGCAGCGTGTATTCTATCTCCTCTGATGCTTTCTCCACTTCGTCCAACAAGAGAACATAGCGTTTCTTTCCGCTAATTGCCTTTAAGATCGGGCGTTCAATCAAAAAATCACGTCCATAAAAATTGATTTTGCCTGCCGCATCCAGCGATTCCTGCAAGTCTTTTCCTGCAAGCGATTCCTTAATCGTTCCCTGGATCGCCTGAATCGTCAGGAGCTGTTTCTGATAATCATAGTCATACAGAATCTTATCATAAGACAGACCATCGTAGAACTGAACACGCAGAAGCTCCAAATCAAGCATCTTCGCTGTAGCATAGGCAAGTGACGTTTTTCCAACGCCTGGATCACCTTCTACTAGAAGCGGAACCCCGTTTATCGCGCTCATTACAGCAAAATTAATGTACGAATTTGAGAGATACCCATTTTCTCTGAGTTTGTTTCCAATTTCTAACATTGCATTTCCCTCCACTTCATGTAATATTATATATTTGTGTATATTATAGTATACATATAAATATAATTCAAGCCCTAAAATAAGATTTTGAGGAAATTTAAAATTTTCTGCATTATAATGCCGCTAATCCAAAGCTTCTTTAGCTTAGATTAACGGCACTTTTTGTTTTACTTATTGTCATTATGATTTTATATATTTTTTTCTTCTCGATACTTAATTACCGCATGCCAGTCATCACGTCCCAGAAAATGTGTACCTGCGCGAAGGAAAAATGAAATATTTCCTTCATCATATAAGGTATCTGGCAATATTTCATCTGGGCAAATCAGTCCTTTCTGTCCTAATATTTCAAAAGCTGGACTGGCAGCAAGTCCGCTTAGTACCTCAGAATGCGCATCTGCCCAGAGATCACGCGTAGCTCCTGTCAGGCAAACATATCGAGGTGCAATAAGTGCAATTAAAAAATGCATGTCAAATGGCAAATCATTTGCATCACGATCATCACGAAACAAATTCGGGCAAAACCAGTAACGTGTATATTCACGTGACAGATCACGAAAACTTTCTGCCTGACTGCCACGGTAAAGACTTCCTGAATTTCCAGCCACAGCAAGAGAAAAACGCTCATCCATCGCAGCACACCATAGGGCTGTCAGCGCCAGACGTGAATGACCTATTACTGCAATGCGGGCATGATCAAGCTGTACTACAGTCTGTAAATAATCCATTATTTTGCTTGCTCCAAATGCCCAAACTGCAATCTTACCCCAACGATCTTTATTAATCCAATCTTTTTCAAAGCGGCTTACACCTAAAAAGCTCTCCTTACTGTCATCTGGATCAATATCCTGATAACATACGTGCACAATTGCATATCCGTTATCTATTATTTCTTCACCCAAGCCTCCAGCCACAAGTTCATTAAACTGCAGATGAAGAAATGCAGGTATCTTTTCCTTTACTGCTTTTGGCAAAATCAATTTAAATATAAACTCGTATGCGTCATTATTATTTGCTAACTGAACTTTTATTGTTTTTTCAGTTGCCTTTCCACCATATGCATCTTCATCCACACCCACACATTCAAATGCAGATTTGATATTTTCTGGTGTTACTCCCATATATTCATGACACAATAGCTTTTTAATTTCTTCCCGACGAAGCTTCCAATCCTCATAGTTTGTTACCGCATCTCCATTCTCCAAACGCATCAGCTCTGGAAGGTGTCTACTTTCAATTTCTTTTTGCAGTCCATTCATTCTTCTTTTCCGTCCTTTCATTTTTCTATGTTTTATGATTTTAATTTGTTTCAATTTTTATATAGCTGCCAGGACCGTCTGTTCCCATCGTCTTTGTGACAAGAATCTTTTTGTTAATAGAATCCTTTAGCTCTGCCACATGTGAAATGATGCCAACCATACGATTTTTGTCCGCCAGATTTGCAAGTGCCTTTAATGCCTGCGAAAGTGCTGCCTCATCTAATGAGCCAAATCCCTCATCCACAAACATCGTATCAATCTGAATGCCACCTGCTATTGACTGTATCTCATCTGAAAGACCAAGTGCAAGAGACAAAGCTGCCTGAAAGCTCTCGCCGCCCGAAAGTGTCCGTACACTTCGCTCACTTCCATTGTAATGATCGATAACATTTAAATCAAGTCCTGCTTTTTCTTTTTTATTTTCGGCATCCTCACGACGCTTTAACTCATACTGTCCCTGACTCATCGTCATTAAACGCACATTTGCCCGTCGCAGTATGCGCTCGAAATAAGCCATCTGAACATATGTTTCAAGCTCGATTTTAGGCTTTCCTGTAACCTGACCGTTTGCTGTGTTTGAGAGTTCACGTACCCAAACATATTTTTTCTCTGTTTCCTGCATTACTGTCTGGTGTTTCTTAACGCCAAGAAGTACAGCACGATTCTTCTCATTCTCGGCAAACCAAGTCCGACATTCCTGTGAAGTTATCTCTTTTTTAATCGACAATTCCTCCTGTTCTTTTTTTACCAGTTCTTCCTCTGGCATTGTACCGCCATTGTCTTCTAGTATCGAAAGAATCTGCTTTTTCCCCTCCTCTATGCTGTTTCTTAAGATTTGCTCATCTGCCTTCAGGCTGTGCATCTCTTTTTGTGCTGCCTGATATACCTGCTCAATTTGCTGCTGCTCGCTCTCGATTCGTTTCATTTGCTCTTGCAAACATAAACAAAGCTCTTGTGCGCTTTGGCCATCCCACTGCGCATTCTGTGCCTGCAAAGAATCATATTTTTGTCTCAGACTGTTTTCTCGCTCCTGATTTGTGGCTCGCTCCTCTGCAATTAAAAGCTCCAGCTGACGAAATGCCTCATCTGCTTTTTCTTTTTTTGTCTGTTCCTGCAAAAGTTCTTTTTGCATCAGATCTTTCTTTTCTGCCTCTGCCCTAAGCCTGTTTACCTGCTCTTTTTTATCCTCATACAATTTGGCAATAGCAAAATCACTTTCTACCTCTTTCTTGAGCTTTTCAATTTGGATTTTTGTAATATCAAGCTTTCCTAGCATACCATCAAGGTTTGTCCTTTGCTCCTGCTCTTTTTGCATCAAATTTTCTTTGTTCTTCTTAAGCTCATCTTCTTTTTCTCTTAATGATCTTGCATATGAAATCATCTTGCCCGCCTGCAAAAGCGCCTCCTTTGCCTGCTGTAATTGTTTCGTCAAAAATATTTCCTTTTCTGTCTCATTTTTATCAGCTGCAATCTGATCAAGCGACTTTTTCATGCTCGCCGCCTTATCGGTCAGCACTGCATAATTTTCTTTTTCCTTTTGAAGCTGGCTGACAGCAAACTGCTGTTGTTCTTTAGCATTTACAAGTTCTGTTGTTAGGCAATGATACGTCGTGCTTTGTTGTTCTAAGCTTGTCTTTTGTGTCAAAAGCTGTTCTTTTTTTTGACATAGCTGTTTGAAGCTTTTCTTTAGTAATTCTTCTGCCTGATCACATGTCTTAATTGATTCAAATATTACTTCTTCACCTTTAACCCATTTTGTAATTTCATCAAACATAGTCTGGCGCAGCTTTTGAAGCTGAGCGTAACTTGCTTGTGCCGCGGCACTTGCCTTTTCTGCTTTTCTTTGTGCTTCATCTGTTTTCTTTTGCATTTCATCAAGTTCTTCACGGCTCACTGTCTGTAAATTCTTTGCTGCCAGAACAGGATGATGCACAGAACCGCACACTGGACAAGGCTTGCCCTCTTCAAGTCCTTCGGCTAAAATTCCTGCCTGCGCATTCAGATAACATGTCCATGCCTGCTTCCACTCTGACTGGCTGCTTTCATATGACTCTATATAAATTTTACACTTTTTTTGAAGCTCTGCATGTATACGCTCCTGCTCTTTTTCTTCTTTCAGCTGTTTTTCAAATTTAGTAAGTTCCTCAAGGCGATAGCTATTTTCCTTTATCTGTGCTTTTTTCTGTTCCAAAAGTACATCGCAGTCTTTAAGTTCTTCACAAAGCTGCTCTTTTTTATGTATCATCTCATTAAGCTTATCAAGCTGCTCTTTTTGCTGAATGATTGACTGCTCCTTCTTTTTTTGACAGTCGCATGTACTTTTATACTCTGCATAGCTTGTCTGATACTGCTCAAGCTGATGTTTTCTATCCTCTACCAGACTTTGACAGCGCTGTTCCTCTCTTCCTGCTTCAGACAGCTTTTCTATCTCAATTTCACAAGCCTTTATCTGTTCTTCTTGCTGTTTTCTCTGATCAAAGACAGACTGAATAGACCGCTGCAATTCACAAATCGTCTCTTCCACTTCTAATTTTTGCTTTTGAATCTCTTCCCACTCATTTTTTTGCTTTTCAATCTGCTTCATTTGCAAAAGTGCCTGAGAATATGCCACCTCACAATCCTTTAATAGTTCTAGCTGACGATTCATTTCTTCTATATACTGTGTCTGCTTTTTTCTTTCCTCAGACTGTCTTAATTGCGTGTTTTCTTTCTCTTTAAGATCATTTTTTACTTGTATAAGCTGTTTTTCTTCTGATTGAACTGCCTCGCACAACTGCTTATCCTGCTGCAGACGATGTTTTTTTGCTTCTAACTCTTTTTGTCTTGGCTGTTTGTTAACCTGCTCATTAAAAAATTCCTGTGCCTTTATCACCTTTGGCAGCAAAGTTTCTAATCGTTTTTCTTTTTCCTTGACACTCTCACAAGTTTCTTTATACCGCTGAAGCTTTTCTTCATAAACGGCAAGTGTACGCTGTTTGCCTGAAAGTTCTTCCTCCTCTTTTTTGAGCATCTGATACTTTTCTTCCCCTGCTGACAAAAATCCTTCAATTAACTCAATTGCCCGAAGTGTCTGACCGTCAAAGCCATTTTTCTTTAATATGTTCCATTCAGGCTCTTCAATAGCACCATTAGGGCAGACTGCCATGCTTAGTTCCTGACTAATGCCTTTTCGCAGATCCTCATATGCTTCTTTTTGTCGGCTAAGTTCTGCCTTAAGAGCATCCTGAAGCTGCTGAAATTTTTCTGTATGAAATATTCGTCTAAAAATTTCTTTTCTAGTCGCCGTGTCAGCAAAAAGAAGCTTTTGAAAATCTCCCTGGGCAATCATAACAATCTGCGTAAATTGGCGATAATCCAGGCCTAAAATTTCGGTTACAGCTTTTGTGACATCCTTAGACTTTGACACAATCGGTCTGCTCGAATCTGACAAATATTCAAGCTCTGCCTCTGCCTTTTGAAGTGTCAAGCCTGTTCCTCTTCCCTTAGGTCGCTGATACTCTGGATTTCTTTTTACGCGATACTTCTCTCCCCTATAACAAAAGGTGAGCTCTACATATGTTTTTATCTCTGCTTTCGCATATTTGCTGCGAAACATCTGCGGATCACGCACTTCACCGCTGGCTTCTCCATATAGTGCAAATGTGATAGCATCAAAAATGCTTGTTTTTCCTGCTCCAGTATCTCCAGTAATCAGATAAAGTCCCTGCGTCCCCAGACGTTCAAAATCAATCGTTATCTCTCCTGCATATGGTCCAAACGCACTGACTGTTAACACTTGTGGTCTCATGATTTGTCCTCCTGTAATCGCATAAACAGTTCTTCTACAAATTGTTTTTGTTCTATACTCATTGGCTGATTGTTCTGCTTTTCGTAAAGTTCTTCAAACAGCTGTTTCTCACTCTTTTGCTTAATCTTACTGTCAAAATCTATTGTCTGCTGCGTTCTTGTTCTTAGATTGTCATAAGAAAGACCAAGAAGATTTGGATAGATAGTGCGAAGCTTCTGCATTCCATCTGGAATATCTTCCTCATCTGTCAGCGTAATCTGCACATAATCATCCGTAGCCATCCCCTGATAAAATGTGCGCGCTGTCACTTCCATATAAAAGCCATGAATTGCCCTAAGATCATGCTTTGGAATTAATGGAATTGTGCGAATAACAATATCATTCTTTTTTCCCATCTCGATAACAGTAACTGATTTTTCCTGTCCTGCCTCGGAAACTGAATATTTTAATAAAGTTCCGCAATAACGCACATTTTCTTTTATATTCTGCGGACTATGAATATGACCAAGTGCCGTATAATCAAATGCTTCAAAGATAGATGCATCTATATTATCAACTCCGCCAACAACAATATCCTCCGAATCACAGCGGCCTGCACCCGTAACAAATTGATGTGCCACCAAAATATTTCGCTTTTTCGTATCAATATCCATATGGTTTACTGCCGCAAAAACTGCATCCTGATATGACTCAATTTCCTCTTGTCCCAGTGCACGGCGCACAATAGACGGACGAACAAATGGCAAAAGGTAAACTTGTGCTTCTCCAAATTCATCTGTCAATATAACCTTCTGTGTACTGCCATCATATACTGTAGACAAGTACACGCCTGATTGCTTCATCAGCCCTGCACCAAACGCAATGCGCTCCATTGAATCATGATTGCCGCTGACAGCACATACTTTAATTTTTTGCGCTGCAAGTGCGTTAAAAAACCAGTCTAACATCATAACAGCCTCAGTCGGTGGAATAGGTCTGTCATAAATATCTCCCGCCAAAAGGAGTGCGTCTGCATGCTCTTCTACGCAAATTTTGACTACCTGCTCCAAAATATAACGCTGATCCTCCAGCATTGAAAATTCATTGATCCGCTTTCCAAGATGCAGATCAGAAATATGTATCAATTTCATAGCTTCTCCTTTTGTTCTCTACTTGCAAAAAAACAGCACTAAAAGAAGTGGGCCTTGACCCTATCTTCTCTTTTGTACTGTTCTTGTAAAATATATGTTTTTACTGTTTGTATTCTACCTCAAACGGAAGCTGGTCAAGAATATCACGCTTCGCGTCAATACCAGGATACACCTCAATAAGTTTAAGTCCCTTAGGTGTCAGTCTAAATACACAGCGCTCTGTCACATACAAAACCTTCTGCCCATTTTCGATTGCACGCTTTGACGAAAAGCTTATGCTACTAACATGCTCTACAAATTTAGGTACTGATCCTTCTTTTTCAATAGTAATCTCACCACTTTTTTGTGATACAGTTAAGCCTTTTGCATTAAAGCTCATGCAGAATACAACAGTTGGTGTCTTTGCAGTTATATTGGCAAATCCACCAATACCAGCAAATGCACCTGGACCTCTGTGTGCATTAATATTTCCATATTGATCAACCTCAAGTGCACCCATAAAGCATATATCCAAACCGCCATTGTCATAAAGATCAAACTGGTTTGCCATGTCGTAGACGGACGCAGCTCCGATCATCGCGCCAAACGCCTCACCAGAAACTGGAAAACCGCCAATACCACCTGATTCAACAGTCAGTGTTACCATATCGAGCATGCCGCTCTTTCTTGCATAGCGTGAAACCATCTCCGGAATGCCAATTCCAATATTAACAATATCATCAACCCGAAGCTCTTTAGCAGCTCGTCTTCCAATGATTTTTCCGATTGTATTATCCTTGAGCATCTTTTCTGATGCCTGATCAATCTTCTCACTCCAGATATGCCATTCCTCATATGGAATTTCAAAGCTTCCAGTCAGCGCTGTATACGCTTCATTTCGCTCTTGTGGCTCTGCAACTACAATCGCATCTACCAGACAGCCCGGAATAATAGCATTTCGTGGTCGTGACGGCGTGTCTACCAGCCTATCTACCTGGACAATTACTTTTCCTCTGTTTGCCTTTACAGCCTGACAAATGGAAAGTGCATCGCCAGACATAAACATATCGTCAAAAGTAATATTTCCCTTATGGTCTGCCGCAGTTCCCTTTATCAGCGCAATTGTTATTTTCGGAAGCTTATAATAAAGAAACTCCTCACCATCCACTTCTACATGCTTTACAAGCGAATCGTCAATCGAAACTCGGTTGATTCCTGGTCCCTCCAGTCTCGGATCGACAAATATATCAAGACCAACCTTTGAAAGTGCACCTGAAAGTCCCCCTGCCTGTGCGCGAATCGCATGAGAAATACAGCCAAGCGGCAAATTGTATGCCTCAAAGCGATCCTCCAACACAAGCTTTTTTGTGCTCATCATAGCACCAAAATGACCACAAATCAACCTGTCTACTGCCCCGTCACGAATGTATCCTTCAGCATTGTGTTCAGTATCCCACACGCCAAATCCTGCACTAGAAACAATTGTCAGATGGGTAGGTGACTGCATTTTCTGATAGCGGCGATAAAGTGCCTCATGCAGCTCCACTGGATTTTCAATTCCCACAAATGAATTAACACATATACAGTCTCCATCCCGAATCAAACGGATTGCTTCATCTGATGTCATAATCTCATACATAGATTAAACCTGCCATTTAACTTTTGCTACGCACTTCTTTACGTGACAAGCTTCTTTTCCAGCACGCATCTGCGGCTTATGAGCAATGCTCGGAGGAAGTACTGCGTAAGAACCTGTTGTCAGAATGGACTGACACATTTCCTCTGGCTCCTTCCAGAATGCAACATCACGCTTTTCATCATATTCCTCATCTGTCTCTAAACCAGTTCTGCTTACTGTGTCGATCTCCTCCTCACCAGAAATGATCCACTGAATATCTGCATAACAATTATGAGTCTCCAGACGGCAATTCTCTGCCGGCTTTGTCTCATACTCCTGAATCATAAAATAAAAATCATCATTTACCTGGTAGGTACCAACTTCAAGTGCTGCTAAATCCTGCTTTTTTAAGTAGCAAACTGCTTCTTCGATTGTCATTTCATATTCCTTCCCAAAAAGCGCCCGCATTGGCACTTTCCTGCGTATACTTTATGTAACTTTTTTGTATCTTTCATGCTTTTCTAGCTTACTTAAAAAATATTTTTTTGTCAAGCATACTGCACTATGTTCTTTTTTAAATACACTTTCTGGCTTTATTCATCCACACAAAGAATCCTATATTTAAGACAATTCCAAAAATTGTTGCCACCGGTGCTGCAAATCCTATATTTGTAAGACTTGCATTTGGCTGAATACTCATGTAATATGCTAATGGAAGACGAATAAGCAATGTCTGGATCAGTCCCTGTGCCATTACCCACATAGTCTGATCGTGTCCGTTAAAATAACCAATCATACTAAATAATATAGCGGTAACAATTGTCTCCAGTGCAAAACCTTTAAGATAATCATATCCTTTTTGTATAACATCGGCGTCTGTTGTAAATATTCCTGTCAAAAAATCCCCCTTAAGAAGAACAATGGCAAACACAACCATTCCAATCAAAACACCTACACCAATTCCAGTAAACATCGCGTTTTTAGCTCTTTTTTCGTTTCCTGCTCCAACGTTTTGTGATACAAATGATGCCATTGACTGCATTAAGGAACTTGGAATCAACATCGCAAAATTTACAATTTTACACGCAACACCATATCCAGATGAAGCCTCTAATCCCAGACGATTGACAAATGCACAAAGTGCAAGGAATGAAATCTGAGTCAAGCATTCCTGAAGTGCTAATGGAAGACCAATTTTCAGTGCACGCTTGCAGTGGCTATTAACCTTAAAATCAGCTTTTGTGATTTTAAATGGAAGCTTCTTTTTCATCAGCATCCATAATGCAAACACAACACTTACAGCCTGTGCTACTACAGTCGCAATCGCTGCACCTGCTGCATCCATACGAAACCCTGCTACTAATATTAAATCTCCTGCAATATTGATAACACATGCAACTGCAACAAATATCAATGGTGACTTACTGTCTCCAAGTCCTCTAAAAATAGCAGAAAGAACATTATAAGCAACAATAAAGAAAATACCGCTTCCGCATATCTTTACATAAACAGATGTCAGACTTACTGCTTCCTCTGGTGCCTGCATCAATACAGCAATCGGACGCGAAAACACGATCATTATAACAAACAGCACTGCTGACATTACCGCAAATACAACTACAGAACCGCCAATCAGTGCACCAATTGACTGTGTCCTCTTCTCGCCAATATATCTTGCAATCAAAACAGTAATACCCATTGCGAACTGTGTTATCACAAATGTTACAAGATTTAATACCTGACTGCCTGTAGATACTGCTGAAAGACCAGATGTCGTTCCAAATCTTCCCACCACAAGAAGATCAACTGCACCATATGCTGCCTGCAGCACAAGTGCACCAAGAATCGGAATCATAAATGGAATTAATTTTCCAAGTATGCTGCCTTGCGTGAAATCTGCCTTATCATTTACTTTTTCTCTACTCAATGTCAACTCTCCTTTCGCTCATGACCTGATAAAATTTCTTTATTGTCTGAATCATACAATCTGCTTCCTCATCAGAAATCATGTCCAGATACGGAGCCAGTCTGCTGTAATAGTTTCTGTCGTACTTATCAGACAATTCTTCTCCACTTTTTGTAATCGCAATATACGTAACTCTCCCGTCTTCGTCTGAAGAAATCTTCTTGAGATATCCCTTCTCTTCCATAGCTTTGACTGTTCTCGTGACACCTGGTCTTGGAAGATTTAAAGCATCACTAATATCAGATACCTTCACATACTCTTTTGTTTTCTGCAGCGTATGAATAACATCAAGATATTGGATATATGCCGGACTAACACCATCTGGAAGCTTTGGAAGCAGTTCTCTGATTCTTTTTGCCATATAGCAGGCATCAAGCATCCGTTTTATTTTCTCAGAATCCATGTTTTCTCCTTTCTTGTTTTGGTGGTCAATTATAGTAATCTTCTATATAATTATCACTGATAATTATTTAGTTACCATTGATAATTATATGATGTTGTTTTTTTAATGTCAAGCTGCTTTTTATAATAAAAAACCGGGGGCAAATTGCTGCCCCCGGTCAAAAAAAGTACACGATCAATCATGTCTTTCTTCCATATTATCATATGTTTCACAAAATCGTGCTGCAAAGGATGCCGGCTCATCTGCTGCATATAAATGAGACAGATCTCCAAAGGACTGCATACGAAAGCTTGCAATACCTTCTCTTCTCTCCTCTGTGTACAATGTTGTCACAGAAGACGGTGCCGCTGCTGTCCCATGCCAAAGAACAACTGGTGATATTCCAAGCAGATGACCAAGCATCACGCACTCTACACCAAAATGGCAAAACAGCACAATCGTATCTCTGTTTGCATGCTCTGCACGATAATAGCCATTCTCTCTTGTATATCCATGCTTTTTTAACAGTGAATCCAGACCATCATACACCCATGCTGATTCAGTATCTGCCTTTGCCTTTTTCATAAATGGTGTGTTCATCCACTGATCCTTATCATAATATGCTGGCTCACTTGTCCAACGAGCAGGAAGCAAATCCCAACAAACCTTATAAGTACCAGTATCCTCATCAATCGCCGGTGCCTCGAACTCACGAAGCCACTTAAACTCAGTCGCTGTCATACCAAGCTTCTTTAAGGTCAAGGATGCTGTATCCTTTGCACGGCCAAGCGGTGATGTATAAATATAGGTATGTTCCTTCTGCAGTTGTTTTTCCATGCGAACAGAAAGAAATTCTGCTTCTCTCCATCCTTTTTCTGTCAAAGAGTCAATCTCATAATTTGGATCGCCATGGCGAACAATAATAAGTCTCATTTTTCTTTCCTTTCTATATTTAATAGTTTCAATTTTCACTTAATTTCCACTTATTTTCACCATGATTTTAGCATAACAGCAAAAATGTGACAAGTGCAAATATTGTTAACTTCGAATCATAATCTTCTCCGCTGCCGTGCAAGCATAAAGATCACCAAGTGTCTTCTGATAAAATTCCCGGTACGCTTTTGGGCATGTAATCGTCAGCTTTTCAATAGGATCTTTCATCGACATCTGTTTTTGCGTCTTATCTTTTCTTACCTGTGTCAGTGTTGCCTTTACATGTTCGCCAAATTCAAGATACTCTGTCTGTGTCGTTTTCGTTTGCCAAATAGTCTGATGCAGCGAAATCTCTTTTTCGTATTGACGATAATATTCCTGAAAGATATAGTCTGTCATATACGGTGTATAAATCGCATACAGCTTAAGGATTCCAAGAAGACTGTAATACAGCGCAGTCTGACCAGATCTGCAATTTTCTTCTCCATGCTTTTGTGGCTGATAAAGGCGTTCTTTTGCAATTTCAATATAAAAATCGCAGAAATCGCTCCAAAAAAGCTCATCAATTTCATGGCGTGCCTGTCCGATCTCAAATTCATTTAGAAGCTGTGCTGCGCGAATCGTTGTCTCATTTACGCGTTCCATGATCCAGCGATCTATCGGAAGCATTTTTTCTTCCTTCATCGCATTCTCTGGTGTAAACTCATTCAACTGAAAAATTACAAATTTAGATGCATTGTACAGCTTATTTAAAAAACGTTTTGAAATTTTTAGTTCTTCCTCGCTGAAAAATGTATCTGTTCCTAGCTTGCTGTTTGCCGCCCAGTAGCGCATCGCATCCGCAGAATGTTTTTCTATCAGCATCATCGGTGAATTGGACGCATTATTTTTTGACTTGCTAATTTTTTCTCCCGGCTTTGCCAAGACAAAACCACTAATCATTATATCTTTCCACGGAACCTGTCCTGTATGATACAGACTCTTTACAATAGTATAGAATGCCCATGTACGAATGATCTCATGTGCCTGACTTCGCATTCCCATTGGAAAAATCTCATCTGAAATGTCGTCAGTCTCTTTATAGTGTGCATTGATTAATGGTGTTACTGACGATGTTGCCCATGTATCAAACACAGCCGTCTCTGGAATAAACTCATTACAGCCGCACGTACATGCTTTTAATGGACTCTGCTCAAGCGGATTTACTGGCAGTTGGCTCTCCTCTGCAAAAATCGGTTTGCCACACTTTTTGCAGTACCATACTGGAAATGGAACACCAAAATAACGCTGTCTTGAAATACACCAATCCCACTTTAAGTTTTCAACCCAAATTTTATAGCGGTTCTTCATATGCTCTGGATGCCATCGAATCTCATCTGCTGCCTTTAAAAAACGGTCCTTCTCTGAGAGAACATCAATATACCACTGTTTTGACATAATGAACTCAACCTCATGCTGACAGCGCTCATGAACAGCAACCATATGATGAATCGTCTCTTGTTTTACCAAAAGATTTTGCTTCTTTAGTAATTCAATGATATACGCTCTGGCCTTTTTTACAGTCATTTTCCCTATAAAATCAATTTTCTCGCTGATTGTTCCATCTGCAAGAATCACTTCCTTAGATGTTAACTTATGCTTCTGATACCACTCAACGTCGGCTGAATCACCAAATGATGCACACATAACTACGCCAGTTCCCTTGTCCATCGCTACAGTATCATCTGCAAGAATTGGAATTTCAAAATCATATAACGGAACTATTGCTTTCTGACCGATAAACTTCTTATATCGCGTATCATCTGGATGAACAAAAATGCAGGCGCATCCAGCAAGCAGTTCTGGTCTTGTTGTCGCAATCAAGAGATTGCCAATAGGTGTAGTAAAATTCAGATAGTTAAATACCGTCTCACACTCTTTTGTCTCAAGCTCGGCCTGTGCAATTGAAGTTTGGCATTCAGTACACCACAGTACTGGAGATGTCTTCATGTAGGCTTTTCTCTTCTTTGCCAGCTCAATAAAAGAGCGCTGTGAAATTCTTTGTGCCCGATCTGATACTGTCTGATACTGCAAATTCCAGTCTACACTAAAACCCAGACGACTCCACAGTTCTTTAAACTCGCCCTCGTAAGTTCCTATCGTTTTCATACACTTTGCCCGAAATTCACTTCGAGGCATCTGATTTGCCCGAATTTTTTCATCGCGCTCAACTAAGCGCTCTGTCGGCAGTCCATTATCATCAAAACCAAATGGATAAAATACATCGTATCCCTGCATCCTCTTAAAACGCGCAATCATCTCTGCCTGTGTATAGGAAAA
Source organism: Anthropogastromicrobium sp. (assembly GCF_037349415.1). Classification (NCBI taxonomy): domain Bacteria; kingdom Bacillati; phylum Bacillota; class Clostridia; order Lachnospirales; family Lachnospiraceae; genus Anthropogastromicrobium; species Anthropogastromicrobium sp. The sequence continues at coordinate 30,895 of NZ_JAXWCK010000012.1, read as the reverse complement.
TACATGACCAATATGAAGCTTTCCGCTTACAGTCGGCGGCGGCGTATCAATTGAAAAGATTTTTCTCTCTTTTCCATTCTGATAGCGATAGATATCATTATCCTGCCACATTTTCTCCAATGCTTTCTCTGCCTTTTGAAAATCATACTTTTTTTCCATTACAGATTCCTCCTGAATATAAAGATTATCCAACACAGACAAAAAAACGCCCTGAGCCAAACGCCCAGGGCGAACATACATGTCCGTGATACCACCTAGATTCAGAAATACTTCTGCACTCAATACAATACGGGAATTTATTTTTAATTCCGATATTGCTTCCCTTATAACGGTGGGAATCTCCGTTGGAGTCTACTAAAGCTGTAAAAATATACCTGTTCGATCCAAAGCTCAAAGGCTACTTCCATGCGTCCTTCACGAAATTTTTCACCAACCAATTTCTCTCTGTCCATCCGGAAACTGCATGTACTCCTCCTCGTCAATGCTTTTTGTCTGTAATTGTTACGCACAGTATATCACAAAAATATGCAATGTCAAGCTTTTTATTATTTTTATTTATCCCAACGTCTGCACAACTTTTCAATATCTTCTGTGAAACGGCGAATATCTTTATTGGCACCTTCTCTGTATTTTTTTACAATAGCTAGAAGCTGCTGTGCTGCATCAAACAGTTTTCGATATACATCACTCATCCGGCCTTCTCTTGGCTGATAATCCTTCTTAACATACTCTCTTGTTCCTTCACGAATTTTTTGATCTGACAGCAAATCCCACGATTCTCCTGTGTATGGTGCCGTTGCATTAATCCCATAGGTAGTTGTCAAAAGAGATGCAAATGAATCTGTGACAGTATCCTCTCCATGAACAACAAATACATGTGTTGGCTTAGGTGCAATATGGCTTACCCAGCGCACAAGTCCTTCTCTGTCTGCGTGACCGCTTATTCCCGTCATGCGTGCAATTCGTGCCTTTACACAAATTTCTTCTCCAAAAAGTCTTATATTTTTTGCACCGCCTAACAGCACGCAGCCAAGGCTTCCCTCTGCCTGATAACCAGCAAATAAAATGGTGCATTCTGGTCGCCAAAGATTATGTTTTAAATGATGACGGATTCGTCCGGCATCGCACATGCCAGATGCTGAGAGAATGACCTTGGGTTTTGGATCTTCATTGATAGCACGTGATTCCTCTACGCTCACGGACAATCGAAGTCCCGGAAAACGAATCGGATTAATTCCCTGACGCACAAGTGCCATGGCTTCCTCATCAAAGCATTCCTGTGTATTTGTCATAAAAATATTTGTAGCCTCCACAGCAAGCGGACTATCCACAAAGACTTCTGTATGTTCAAATTCTGGCAGTTCATGATCTACCTTAAGCTGTCTTAAAAAATATAATATTTCCTGTGTACGTCCAACTGCAAAACAAGGGATCACTAAATTTCCGCCGGCAGCAAGTGTCTCCTTTAAAATTTGCTTTAACTCACTTTTACAGTCTAAAAGAGAAATGCCCTGATCATGACTTCTATTTCCATACGTTGATTCCATAACAACATAATCGGCATCGTCCACATATAATGGATCTTTAATCAATGGCTGATTCATATTTCCAATATCACCGGAGAACACAATTTTCTTTGTATGTCCTGCTTCTGTCAACCATACCTCAATAGACGCTGAGCCAAGCAAATGGCCAACATCTCTCATCCTGATTTGAATGCCTGGTGCAATATCAATCTTTTTTTCATATTCACATGGAACAAAATATGTCAGCACATTTTCTGCATCCTCAATAGTATAGACAGGAACCACCGGCTCTGCATCACTTCTCTTATTTTTTCTGTTTTTCCACTCTGCTTCAGACTCCTGAATATGAGCGCTATCCTTCAACATGATTCGACATAGCTGCGTCGTTGCCTTTGTTGCAAAAATACTTCCACGAAAACCATTTTTATAAAGATACGGCAGCATTCCAGAGTGATCAATATGCGCATGCGTCAGAAAAACATAATCAATCTGGGAAATTGGAAACGGCAGTTCTTCATTCACATAAATATCACGTCCCTGCTCCATGCCACAATCAACAATAATATTCTTATTACATGCCTCCAGACAATGACAGCTTCCTGTCACTTCATGAGCAGCTCCATTAAATGTTAATTTCATAGCAAAACCCTCCTTTTTCAGTTTTTCTTATACTTCTATATATATTATACTATTTCTATCTCTATAAATCCAGACTATTTTCTTACAATTATATTTCATGATTTTGCATAAGAGCCATTTCCTTACGATACGAAGATGGAGTCATTCCCGTTATTTTTAGAAATGTGCGGTTAAAATAACTTATGCTATTAAAGCCACATAATGACGCTACCTCACTGATTTTTTTAGAAGATCTGGCAAGCATCTGGCTGCTGTTTAACACACGGCATCTGTTTAGATAACAAAATGGTGTCATTCCTGTCCATGCCTGAAACAATCTGCAAAATTGACCTCTGCTTAGATGAACCAGACTGGCAAGTTCTTCAAGCGTTAAATCTTCCATGTAATGTGTCTCAATATATGACACTGATTTTTGCAGATATTCAAGCTGCGGTCTTCTTTTTTTTGCATCTGGATAAAATGACTTTAAATGATGATCATACAATTTTTGCCAGATCATTAAAAACGTTCCCTGAATCAAAAGTTCCTTTGCTGCAATTTTCTCCTCATCCATAGAAAATATAAATTTCAGCTGCGTTAATATTTCCTTATGCCAATTTTTTTCTGACGTAAATGTTACGGCATACTTCCATGATCCACTGCAAACAGGATACATATATTTTTGAAAGCATTCTGAGTTATGCGGTGAAATAAGCCACAGCGGATCAGCTACTGCGGCATGAAATAAAACAGTCCCTTTAGTTCTTGCCCAATGCATAAGCTTTGGAGGCACGAAAATACCATCTCCTTTCTTTAAAAGAAATGCATGATTTTCAATAAAAAACTCTACTTCTCCTTCCTCCACATAGAAAAACTCCAGTTCTGGATGCCAGTGAAGATAAAGTGCTGGGAAGTTTTTTTCTGGCAGCGCTGCTACACCATCTGTTTCTGTAGGAATTTCTATTTTTGTTGTATGAACAGACACTGGAACAAAATGAGATTTGTGAGGTACTGTTTCTCTATATTGATCTTTTTTCTGTGTACTCATTTTCACGCTCCTTTCTTTTCTATATCGTAACACATTTTAAAAAAATGCGCAATATAGTGCTACTTTTTGATACCATTTTTCAAGTATTTCTTTTTTATTTTTTGTATGATAAAGCTATTAAATGATGTCAATACAAGATGATAATTGACAGAAAGGTGGATTTATGAATACTATGCATCAAGAGGGCAATGCCCTTATTTACGAAAATGATGGAGAACTTTTACGTATTGAACCTTGGGGCAAGAATAGTCTGCGTGTTCGCTCTGTTATGCAGGGTCCAATCTGTGATACTGACTATGCACTTATTGAGCTGAATGAAGCTGATAAAGCAATTGTACCATCGATTTCAGTATCCGAATATGAAGCAAGTATTACAAACGGAAAAATAACAGCACGCATTGAAGTAAGCGACTGGAATCACAAATGTGTCATTTCCTACTACAACCAGAACAAAAAGCTGCTGCTTAAAGAAACAGGCGACGGCGGTGCTCTCAATAAAGACAGCAGACGCTTCCACGGAATTATTGGCGGTGCTTACAACCTGCATGTTTCCTTCGCATCTGCTCAAAATGAAAAGCTGTTTGGAATGGGTCAGTATCAGCAGGATGATCTTGACTTAAAATATACCACACTTGAACTTGCACATAGAAATTCTCAGGCAAGTGTTCCTTTCGTTCTTTCCAGTCTTGGCTATGGCTTCTTATGGCATAACCCAGCTATTGGTCAGGTTACATTTGGAAAAAATGTGACAGACTGGTATGCAGCAAGCACCAAGCAGATGGATTATTGGATTACAGCCGGAGATACCCCTGATGAAATTGAGCAGGCATATGGAAGAGCTGTTGGAACTACACCAATGATGCCAGAATATGGACTTGGCTTTTGGCAGTGCAAGCTTCGTTATTGGAATCAGGAGCAGCTTCTTTCTGTTGCCAGAAAGTACCATGAGAAAAAAATCCCAGTCGATGTGATTGTATGTGATTTCTTCCACTGGCCAAAAATGGGTGATTTCCGATTTGAAGAAGAATTCTTCCCAGATCCTGATGCCATGGTTAAGGAATTAAAAGAGATGGGCATGGAGCTTATGGTTTCTGTATGGCCGCAGATTGACACGCAAAGTGAAAATTTTGCAGAAATGAAGCAAAAAGGACTCCTCGTTAAAACAGAGCACGGTGTTGAGATTTGTATGCGTTTTGGCGGTGAAAGTGTTTTCTTTGATCCTACTAATCCTGCTGCACGCCGCTATGTATGGGATAAATGCCGTCAAAACTATTATGATAAAGGTATCCGCGTATTCTGGCTGGATGAAGCAGAGCCTGAGTATCTTGGCTATGATTATGATAACTATCGCTACTATCTTGGACCAGATATCCAGATTGGAAATGTTTATCCTCAGTATTTTTCCCGTACCTTCTATGAAGGTCTGAAGGAGCAAGGTGAAAAAACAGTTGTAAATCTTGTCCGCTGTGCGTGGGCTGGCAGCCAGCGCTATGGTGCACTCGTTTGGTCTGGTGATATCCACAGTGACTGGCCAACATTCCGTCGTCAGGTCAGTGCAGGATTAAATATGGGAATTGCTGGTATTCCGTGGTGGACAACTGATATCGGCGGCTTTTCAGGTGCACGTCCAGAAGATCCACGTTTCCAACAGCTTTTTGTTCGTTGGTTTGAGTGGGGAACATTTTGCCCTGTTATGCGTCTGCACGGTGATCGTGACTGCGATGACAGACGTGTATTTCACGCAGATGGCCGTCCGGCACTCTTTACTGGCGGTGACAATGAAATTTGGAGCTACGGTGCAGAAAATGAAATAATTTTAACACGCTATATCTTCTTAAGAGAGCTGATGCGTCCATATACAAGAAAACTGATGGAGGAAGCTCATCTGTACGGCAAGCCTATTATGCGTCCAATGTTTTACGATTTCCCAGAGCAGGATGTTTGCTGGGAATTAAAGGAACAATATATGTTTGGACCTTCTATCCTCGTTGCACCGATTCTTTACGAGGATCAGAATGAGCGCGATGTTTATCTTCCATCTGGCAATAAATGGACATTGCTCATGAATGGTGAAGTTTACGAGGGCGGTCAGACACTTCATGTAACTGCTCCAATCGATGAAATACCTGTATTTATTCGAGAGGGCGGTCCAGATCTTGTTGATGGTTGGAAAAAAATTAGAGAAAATCACGAAATTTAACTTTTTTTTGAATTTCCCTCTATCATATTTTTGAATTTTCCTTTATAATAAGAAAGGTTAAGGAAGTCTCTTATCCCGCTTTGATCTACAAAAAACGACTAAAGGAGAATATCATGTCAAAGAGAACAGACATCAACAAAGTTTTGATTATCGGATCTGGCCCCATTATTATTGGTCAGGCCTGCGAATTTGACTATTCCGGAACACAGGCTTGTAAGGCTCTTCGCAAGTTAGGTTATGAAATTGTCCTGGTTAACTCCAACCCGGCAACCATCATGACAGACCCGGAAATTGCCGATGTTACCTACATTGAACCGCTCAATGTACATCGTCTTGAACAGATTATCGCAAAAGAGCGTCCGGACGCAGTTCTTCCAAATCTTGGCGGTCAGTCTGGTTTGAATCTTTGTTCAGAACTTGCAAAAGAGGGCATTCTGGACAAATATCACGTTCAGGTAATCGGTGTTCAGATTGATGCTATTGAACGTGGTGAGGATCGTATTGAATTTAAAAAATCAATGAATAAGATCGGCATTGAAATGGCACGCAGTGAAGTTTCCTATTCAGTTGATGAGGCACTCGCAATTGCTGATAAGCTTGGCTATCCAGTTGTTCTTCGTCCTGCCTACACAATGGGAGGTGCCGGCGGTGGTCTCGTATACAACAAGGAAGAGTTAAAGACCGTTTGTGCAAGAGGTCTTCAGGCCAGTCTTGTAGGCCAGGTTCTTGTTGAGGAGTCCATTCTTGGTTGGGAAGAGCTTGAGTTAGAGGTTGTTCGTGATGAAGAAGGAAACATGATCACTGTATGTTTCATTGAAAATATTGACCCTCTTGGTGTTCATACAGGTGATTCCTTCTGTGCTGCTCCAATGCTTACCATTTCCAAGGAGCTTCAGGCGCGTCTTCAGGAGCAGGCTTACCGCATCGTTGACTCCGTACGTGTAATTGGTGGTACAAACGTGCAGTTCGCTCATGACCCTGTTAGTGATCGTATCGTTGTCATTGAGATCAATCCAAGAACTTCTCGTTCTTCCGCTCTTGCATCTAAGGCAACTGGTTTCCCGATTGCTCTTGTTTCTGCTATGCTGGCAGCCGGACTGACCTTAAAGGATATTGAATGTGGAAAGTATGGCACTCTTGATAAATATGTTCCAGACGGTGACTACGTTGTTATCAAGTTTGCTCGCTGGGCATTTGAGAAGTTTAAGGGTGTTCAGGATAAGCTTGGCACACAGATGCGCGCTGTTGGTGAAGTTATGAGTGTCGGAAAGACTTACAAAGAAGCTTTCCAGAAGGCAATCCGAAGCCTTGAGATTGGCCGCTATGGTCTTGGCTTTGCAAAGGACTTCAATGCAAAGACAAAGGAAGATTTGTTAAAGCTCTTAATTACACCATCAAGTGAACGTCATTTCATCATGTATGAAGCACTTAGAAAGGGTGCCACTGTTGATGAAATCTTTGAGATTACAAAGGTAAAGAAGTATTTCATCGAGCAGATGAAGGAGCTTGTTGATGAAGAAGAAGCACTGCTTGCCTGCAAGGGTGCGCTTCCATCTGATGCACAGCTTATCTCTGCAAAGAAGAATGGTTTCTCAGATAAATATTTAAGCCAGCTTCTTGCTGTATCTGAAGATGATGTTCGCAACCGCCGCATCGAGCTTGGTGTTGAAGAAGCTTGGGAAGGTATTCATGTAAGCGGTACAAAGGACAGCGCATACTACTACTCTACCTATAATGCACCAGATAAGAACCCAGTAAATAGCGATAAGCCAAAGATTATGATTCTTGGCGGTGGTCCAAACCGTATTGGTCAGGGTATTGAGTTCGATTATTGCTGCGTTCATGCATCTCTTGCTTTAAAGAAGCTTGGATTTGAAACCATTATTGTAAACTGTAATCCAGAAACCGTTTCTACAGACTACGATACATCTGATAAGCTGTACTTTGAGCCATTAACACTTGAAGATGTATTAAGCATCTACAAGAAAGAAAAGCCGGTTGGCGTTATCGCTCAGTTCGGTGGACAGACTCCATTAAACTTAGCTGCACAGCTTGAGAAAAATGGTGTAAAGATTCTGGGAACCTCTCCTGCAGTTATTGATCTTGCTGAGGACCGCGACCTGTTCCGTGCTATGATGGACAAGTTAGAGATTCCAATGCCAGAGTCTGGTATGGCTACTACTGTAGATGAAGCTCTTGCAATCGCAAAAAGAATTGGTTATCCTGTTATGGTTCGTCCTTCCTACGTTCTTGGTGGACGTGGTATGGAGGTTGTTTACGATGACGAGAACCTGACAAGCTATATGAAGGCAGCTGTTGGCGTAACACCAGACCGCCCGATTCTGATTGACCGCTTCTTAAATCATGCACTTGAGTGTGAGGCTGATGCAATCAGTGATGGTACACACGCATTCGTTCCAGCTGTAATGGAGCATATTGAGCTTGCTGGTATTCACTCCGGTGACTCAGCATGTATCATTCCTTCTGTTCACATTACACCTGAAAATGTTGAAACCATTAAGGAATACACCAGAAAGATCGCTGAGGAAATGCATGTAAAGGGTCTTATGAACATGCAGTATGCAATCGAAAACGGTAAGGTTTATGTGCTTGAAACAAATCCACGTGCATCTCGTACCGTTCCGCTTGTTTCTAAGGTATGTAACATCCGCATGGTTCCGATTGCAACTGATATCATTACCTCTGAGCTGACAGGACGTCCGTCACCAGTTCCAATGTTAAAGGAGCAGAGCATTCCTTACTATGGTGTTAAGGAAGCTGTATTCCCATTCAACATGTTCCCAGAGGTTGACCCTCTGCTCGGGCCGGAGATGCGTTCTACTGGTGAGGTACTTGGTCTTTCTACCTACTATGGAGAAGCATTCTACAAGGCACAGGAAGCTACTCAGACATCTCTCCCACTTTCTGGAACTGTTCTGATTTCTGTAAACCGCAAGGACAAGGATGAAGTTGTTGAGATTGGAAAGCTCTTCCATGAGTGTGGATTTAAGATTCTGGCGACAGAAAGCACCTGCAGACTGATTAATGAAGCCGGCATTCCAGCTGAGCGTGTTAATAAGCTTCAGGAAGGCCGTCCAAATATCTTAGACCTTATCACTAATGGAAAGATTGATCTGATCGTTAACTCACCAGTTGGTAAGGACAGCGCTCACGATGACAGTTACCTGCGTAAGGCAGCTATCAAGGGCAAGATTCCTTACATGACTACAATCGCTGCAGCAAGAGCTACCGCAAAGGGTATCCACTATGTTCAGCAGCATTCTGATTCTGATGTAAAATCTCTTCAGGAGATTCACAGCATGATCTGCGATAAGAACTAAATTTTAAAAACTAAATTTAAAAAAAACCGCGGTGAACGAAATCACCGCGGTTTTCTTTAAAATTTAATTAATTCATACTCTCTATTTCCAAGTCCAATCTTTTCTGCATGTTCCAGCGTTTCCTTCCAACGCACATTCGGATTGGAATCCATAAAATGATCATGATGATGATGCCAATCTGTTTTTGCAAGATTATCTGACAGCTGAGAGTTTGGCATTGGATCTGCCTTAAGACATGCATCTGCACATGCCTGATCTAACGCTACCGGATCAAATGATGCAAACATACCGATATTTGGCAGAATAGCCGCATCATTTTCTGGATGACAGTCACAGTTTGGAGAAACATCTAAAATCAAGCTTATATGAAAATGAGGACGACCATCTACAACTGCTTTTGTATACTCTGCAATCTTGCATCCCAAAATTTCATTTGCATTATCATTTGGATTATGAATTGCATCAAATGAACAGGCACCGATACAGCGTCCACATCCCTTACAAATATCCTCATGAATCACAGCCTTTCCTGTATCAAAGAAAATCGCATCTGATCCACATTCCTTTGCACAGCGCTTGCAGCATCTGCAAAGATCTGCATTTACAACTGGCTTTCCCTGACTGTGCTGATGCATCTTTCCTGCACGGCTTCCGCATCCCATACCGATATTTTTCAGTGCTCCGCCAAAACCTGTTGATTCATGGCCTTTAAAATGTGTCAAAGAAATAAACACGTCTGCATCCATAACAGCTCTTCCGATGTACGCTTCCTTGCAATATACACCGCCCTCAACAGGAACAATACAATCATCTGTACCGCGAAGACCATCTCCGATAATAACATGACAGCCTGTTGTTATTTCATTAAAGCCATTTTCCTGCGCACAATCTAAGTGCTCCAATGCATTCTTTCTGGAACCAGGATATAAAGTATTGCAGTCTGTCAAAAATGGCTTTCCGCCTGCTTCCTTAACAAGATCTGCTACTGCCTTTGCATAATTAGGACGCAGATATGCAATATTTCCCAGCTCACCAAAATGCATCTTGATCGCTACAAACTTATTTTCAAGATCCATTGTCTGAAGACCTGCCTTACGGCACAATCTTTTTAGCTTTTCCGGGAGTCCAACTCCATTTGATGTTCTAAAATCAGTAAAATAAACTTTTGCCTTTTCCATGTTGTCTCCTATTCTATTTATTTAATTTGCTCTGCCAGCATCGGCATAAAAATGCCGCCCTGAACACTTCGAGCAATAAAATAGCAATACATTCCACTATCAGTCTGATACCAGTCTGAAAATGGCACTCGTGTTGTTGTTTCCTTTAAATATGCTGCCACCGGCTGTATAAGTGCTGCTGTATTGTCCATCGCTGCACACCAAAGAATCCAGTCACTCTTTGTATAAGCTGCTCTGCTGTCAAGCGGTGTTCCATATCGATTTGCTTTCTTTTTATAATAAGCAAGCTCCTTTTCATACACCTCATCAGAAAACAGTCCGCTCTTCCACAGCTTGTCCCAAATCAGGTTATATTTTAAGCTCCATGTATCTTTTTTTCCTTCTCCAAATACAAGCTGATAATGATCGTCTGCTTTTGCGCGCTTTTCCCAATCTGATGCCATATCTACTGCTATCTTGTGGTACTTCTTTGCCTCATCTTTTTCACCTGCCAAAGCTGCTATCTGAGCATATCCTTCGATTCCCATAATCGCCTTCACAGAAAGGTTTGTATTATGTGAAAGATGACCGGCAAAATCATCTGTACACAGCTGCTCACCCGGATCTGCACCATAACGTATCAGGTATTCACGCCATTTTTTTAATGTTTCCATATATGGCAGTGCAAAGGAAACATTTTGCTCCATACGGCAAACCATTGCCGTCATAATAAGCATATTTCCACATTCCTCTACAGGCATCTGATCACGCAAACCATATACATTACTTCCTGACGGATACATATAGTAAGGCGGATAGACAAATTGATTTTCTGAGCAAAAACGCCTATTTTCCTCATCTGAGCGGCCATATACCTGCCCCCACGCATATGGATAGCGACCTACATCATGAGGTGCAAAATCATACGTCCACACATCACAGTCTGCAAATCTAAAAATTGGACGCAACATTCCCTTGACGTATTCTGTATTATAGAGCATAAATAACGGCACTGACGGATAGCTTACATCAACAGTTCCAATGCAGCCATTAGAATCATTTTCCTTTGAGAGAAAAATTAAATTCTGATCTTCATCTGTGATCAGCTTGTGCGCTGCAATCGCATGACGATAGCTCATAACACATAAAAATGCATACTCATCGCCGCCAATCTTTTTCGCCTTCGCTTCTATCTCACAATCTATTTCTGATGCCTGCTTGTAAACCTTTTTCTGATCTGCAAAGGCAGCTGAAATTGCTTCAAGAATTGTCTTATATTTTGTTGTCCAGTACGCCTTTCTCCACTCTCCGAAATAATTGATTGATGCAAGATCATCATATGCCAGAATAAGTGTAGTCTGACCATTTAAATCTGCTGCCTGACAGCGAATTACTTCATTTGCCGCATCATATGTAATTGTGCTTTTATCATTTCCTGCAAGATACACATAACCCCAGTCAATTGTTGTATGATCACCGCTGCTTCCAAGCGGCTGCTGACGCATACGTCCCATAGACGCGTATGAAAAGTCCTGCTTAAAAGTTCCAGCAAAGCCTGCCACTTCGTCCTTTTCTTGGCGCACGAGATCAGCTGATACAATAAAATCAAGCTGTACATTATCCGCATTCTTTTTCTCAACCATAAAATCAATATATGTACACGGTCTTGATACAAGCAATGGATCACTCAGAATAAGCGGAGAAGTAAAACGACAGCATAATCGCACCTTATCGTTTTCAAATGTATATATTGTCGCAGTAGCTGTCACGTCCAATGATATCTGAGGTAATATCTGGTGAAATTCCTTATCTCCCATAAAACAATATACAGTTTTATCCACAGTCAGATATCCTCGAATCTGCTGGCGCTTACCAGTCCAGTGAACAGTATCCGTATCATATAAATGGTCACTGGATGACCAGATTGAAAAATATGGATCATGCGTAACAAGCGGTATACTTGCAGCTCTTGTAACCTTCATAATAAACCTCCATTTTTTTTATTTTAATTCCCTTTCTTTTATTTTATCGTAACTATTCAGAACCCCATTCGCAAAATCGCATCTTCGATGCTTCTATTTTGCTCATGTGGTTACCTCGCCATATAAAATTGCTATTCTGTCTGAATGCAAGCATTCACAGAAAGCAAGCATTCACAGAAAGCAATTTTGCATGGCTCTGAATAGTTACATTTTACCACATATTTCATGCTATACACAATTGATTTTACTTTTTTTCTATGAATTTTAATCAACTCTTCATAACCTTCGATTGCATTTTCATGCTGATTTTGTTACAATAATTAACGCATTAACTGAAAGGACATTAAGCTTTAATGAAAAAACATATCAAAAAAATATCTACTATACAAAAAGCTGCTGCCGGAATTGGCGGCGCAGTTGTCGTTTTGACCTCTGCCACAGATTTTTTTGCTGGAAATTATCTTGTCAACTACGCTATCGGCCGTGGCGGCGACGGTGGAAACCGTACGGTTTCTGATGATGCTGACGCAAATATTGAAGCCCAAAAAAGTGCTGACGCAGAGACAATCATAAATGATGCCAAAAAGCAAATGGGTCTTTCAGCCGCCCTTTTTGAAGAGGCTCATCCTGCCAAAGATATTACCATTTTGTCAAATGACAATTTAAATCTTTATGGTGCATACTACAAAAATGAAGCTGCTGCCAGCGATCACCTTTGGGCCATTGTGATTCACGGCTACCGCTGCGATCACAATTCAATGACAGAGTTTTCACAGCGCTACTATGAAAATGGCTATCAGGTAGTAGCACCTGACCTTCGCGCCTGTGGAAAAAGTGAGGGCAATTATGTCGGTATGGGCTGGCTTGACCGCCTCGATATTATCTCATGGATCAACTGGATCATTGAGCAGGACCCTGATGCCCAAATTGTGCTGCACGGTGTCTCCATGGGCGCTGCAACTGTCATGATGACCTCTGGTGAAACACTTCCTGAAAATGTAAAAGTATTTGTTGAGGACTGCGGCTATACAAGCACCTGGGAAATATTTGCAAATGAATTAAAGCTTCGCTTCAATCTTCCGGAATTTCCACTGATGCAGACTGCAAGCCTGATTGCATCTAACAAGGCAGGTTATGATTTTAAAGAAGCAAGCTCACTTACTGCTGTATCTAAATGCGAAAAGCCTATGCTTTTTATTCATGGAACAGCAGATGACTTTATCCCATATTCTATGATGAATGAGCTTTATGAAGCAAAACCTGGCACAAACAAGCAAATGCTTACAGCAAAAGGTGCTACTCACGCTAACTCACTTTATCTTCTTGGCGAAAGCTATTGGGATACCGTTTTTGATTTTATTAACAAATATATAAAATAAATTGTAACTATTCAGAGCCATGCAAAATTGCTTTCTGTGAATGCTTGCATTCAGACAGAATAGCAATTTTATATGGCGAGGTAACCACATGAGCAAAATAGAAGCATCGAAGATGCGATTTTGCGAATGGGGTTCTGAATAGTTACAATAAATTTTTGTAAAACAATGTTTACCCCCGCTTGTATCATTTATTCTTTTAGGACATTAAAATCATATTAGAATAAACGCTGTTTTCTGGATTGCCTCCCTTTATAAATTCAGCATCTACTGTTTTGCGATAAAACATCTCGGCATCACCAACCCAGCCAATAACTGCATAGCCATAGCCATATTCCTTCATGGCATAAAGCGTTTTTAATAAAAGGGACTGACCAACATTTTTTCCACGATAATCGGGATGCACACCAATAGGTCCGAAAAAGCCCTTCGCTGATGAATCGTAGCATGCAAAGCCAATAACCTTTTTATCTTCTACCGCAATAAAACACTTTGGTACCTCCTGCATAATGGCATGCTCTGCTTCATATACCCAACTATCTGAAAAATTGCTCTTGATAAAGTTTAAAATTGCTCCCTTATCACCTGCAAATGCTCTCTTGATCTGAATTGTATCCTTCCTATCCTCTAACTTCGGAAGTCTGTACAAATTTGTGATCATATCATTGCCTTCCATATTTGATTCTCCTTTTTATTCCCTTTTATTTTTTAATTCATCTTTTCTGGCCGTTCACAAGAAGACGTCACTGTTACAAACGCTCCTTTTTTACCACTTTCCATAATACAATCAATTACTTCTAATACGTGACATGCCATCTGTGCATTGGCACGATGTTTTCTTCCTTTAATGATTGCATCCGCCATTTCTGAAGGACCAAGTCCTCTGCTATTTTCGCCATATGGAAAACCATAGTCTAAGATTTGAGGCTCCATATTTTTCCCAAAGCCATTCTGTGCAGGAATATAAACTACATTTCCTCCAAAATTGTTTGGATCTGGAATCTTTATAATGCCCTTTTTTCCATAAATGGTAAAATTTGCCTGATCATTTATTATACTGTCTCCATTTACACTGAATGTTCCTGTAACACCATTTTCCATCTCAAGAATCGTAAATATCTGACTTTCATTCTCGTAGGCAAACTCCTGTCCAAATGAAGGACTATCTGGAAGAACATTGACACGACTGCGTGCCAGATTGCGCACAGAAGCCACAACCTTATTTACAGGACCAAATAAGCTAACAAGTGCTGTCAGGTAATACACACCGAAATCATACCCAATACCGCCTCCAGGCATACGTAAGAATCCAAATAGGCTTGCCAAAAGGTCAATATCACGATTTGCACACGCATCAAATGAGGTAATTTCTCCGATTAAACCATCATCCAACGCTTTTCTAGCTGTCTGCAATGCTGCTCCCAAAAAAGTATCTGGCGCCGATCCGATATACAATCCTTTTTTTTGTGCTTCTGACACTAACTTTTCTGCTGTATGATGAGAAAGCGTCATTGTTTTCTCTGTATAGACATGCTTTCCTGCCTCGATTGCTCTGCGAATCAGTTCCTCATGTGTTGGTGCTGGTGTTAAAATTACAACCATTTCAATCGCATCATCCGATAAAATTTCTTCATATGTACATGCCTTAATTCCATACTTCTGTGCCTTTTTCTGTGCATGCTCAAAATGCGCTGCGCAGCAGGCCACTACTTCAAGATTATCAAAACGCTCAATCATGTTTGTCAAATAAATGTCGCTAATCGCACCACATCCGACAACTGCAACCTTCATCTTTTTATCCATATGTTCTCCCTATCCCCAGTATCTCTTATGATAACGATTCTTTAATCGTATTCCAGATGCAGTCAGCTGCAAATTCTGAGCCTTCTCTTGATGCATGAGCATTATCTTCTGCATACATTTCCACTTCCGGATGATTTTTACGATACTCCCACCACAGCTCTCCGACTGGTGCTAAAAGCGCATTTGCCTCTTCTGCAGCCTGTCGAAATGCTTTTGTCATGCGCGCCTGTTGATCTGGCTCATCCTTCTTTGCCCATGTCATATACACAAGCGGCTTTGCATTTGCCTCGCGAATCCATGTATTCAGCTGTCTAACTGCATCAAACAATTTTTCCTCTGGTCCAAATGGATGTGAGTGCTCCTGAAGTACAACATAATCATAGTGACCATATAAAATGTTAAATCTCACATCTGGCTCCTGAACATGCTGCTCCAAAAACCATCCTCCGTGAGCAATCATCGTTACCTCACAATCATATCCTTCTTTTCTGGATTTTTCTGCCACCATATTTGGCATATCATTGTAATAGGTATGACTGTTTCCGATAAATAAAATGCGTAATTTTTTCATTGTTTACCTCCGACAAATATATGTGTATAAATTACTTTATTAGTATCTTAGCCTACTTAAATAGTAAAGTCAAGCCAAAAGACTTACCTAAGCCAAAAGCAGCACAAGCTGATGTCGCCTGTCATTTGTATACTTACTGTCTGACTTTCTTGCTTAATTGATCCAATCTGTTCAAACGGCACTGTGATATCTGAATAGATTGGCTCACAAATCTTTTGCTGTTCTTCTCTCTCTTTTTTTGCATTGTTATCCAATTCAAACATTGGTGTTGGCTCATACAGGCGCGTATCACCGCTCCAAAATGCTGCTCTTTTTCCATTCACACATAGTTCGATACTGCCGCCCTTTGCGCTCTTTGCCAGAAAATGGACTTCGCTCGCCTCCATTGCCTGACAGTCACGCCATTGCAGCAGCGCTGGCTTTTCTTTATCTTTTGCTGTTGCTGCTGTAAATGTCATGATTCCCTGTGTCAGTTCAATATTCTCATATTCGTCAAAATGATCTGCTCTGATACGCTTTGTCAATACTCGTGTTTTAGTTTTTTCACCAGCAAGGAAAATAGTATCATAAAGTGGTGTCTCTTTGCTTGATGGACCCACAAAAATCATATAATTTCCTTCCTCTACTAAGAAACTTCCACTGATACAGTCATAAAAACGAAGCTCGTTTGTAGAAATACGCTTTATAACATGCCTTACTTCATCTGGCGCAATATCATGAAGTCGTTCAAATGCAAGAAGCTGGCGGCGAGGCTTTGGAACACGAGATTTTGGCGCTGATGCATAAATCTGAATAACTTCATCGCTAGTCTGTTTTCCCGTATTTTTAACATCAAATGCCACTTCTATATGTGCTGGATCTGACATATAAACTGAGAGGTTTGAATACAAAAACTTTGTATAAGTCAGTCCATGACCAAACGGATACAGCACCTCTTTGTCAAAATAGCGATATGTCCTCTTTCCCCGAATAATATCATAATCATCAATATCAGGCAAATCATCATCGCTGTTATACCATGTCATATTCAATCGCCCAGCTGGTGCATTTTTACCATATAATGTCTGAGCCATTGCTGTTCCCATATCCTGGCTTCCTGTCGCGCTCCATACAATCGCTGGAAGCGTATTCTGTACAGAATGAATCGTGTACGGATAATTGGAGAATAAAACGCAAATAGCATCTGGCTTTATTTTACAGATCATTTTTGCCAGTTTCTCCTGATGCGGCGGCAATGCAAGTGTTGTGCGGTCAATTTCTTCCTTTGCATTAACCATAGGATGACAGCCAAGTGCAAGAATTACTGTCTTTGCACACTGCATAAGACGCTGTACTTCTTCAAAGCCATCTACGACAGTCTCCATTAAAAAGCTGCTTCCCTCTCCAGTCAGTGCAGAATAAAGTTTTTTATCCTTGCTAATCTGAATTGGCTGATCAAAACGGTTAGTAAGTCGTACTGCTCCATTCTCTGCAGGAATGATATGAAAAATCGCCGTGACAAACCAGTCAAACGCAGCATCCTTCACTGCCACCAGTGCGCCGTCCTCCTCTTCGCTTTGACGGCGCCCCTTTGAAATAGTTGTCACATACTTTCCTGTACGCTCACATCTAAGATTTATACGTCCATCGCCCCAATCCTCTTTCACAAACAGATCTGCCTTATCTGACAGACAAAGCGTGCCATCTTCCTGAACTGCCACATACTGATCACCAGCACGAAGCGTTATGCGATCCCAGCCATCCACACAGCGAATTTTCGTATTCAAAAGCTTCTCTAGGCCTTCTTTTAGCGTACTCTTATGATGTGGCTCACCACCGTACCAGTCCTGATACCAGGCATCACAAAGCGGTCCAACTAAAACTGGATCTTTATGAAGAGTTTCTGACAGTGGCAAACGATTATCTTCATTTTTAAGAAGAACAATTGATTTTTTTGTCAGCTCCAGACAAACTTTCTGTGCCTGGTTGCTGCATAGATCTTTTTCTGTAACTCTGTCATACGGATTTTGTACTATATCATCAAACATACCTAGCTTTAATTTTGTACGAAATACATTGCGAATAGCTTCATCCATTTCATCTTCAGACAAAAGACCATATTCTAATGCTTCACGAGCTGCTTCCTCTACAACCGGCATAGGATCGGACATTGCATCAACGCCAGCCTTTACAGATGCGGCAAGTGACTGTGCGTGTGTTCCAAAATAGTGATGCAGATTTCTAACAAGCTCCATTGCACCACCATCGCACACTGCATGCTTTAAACCATATTGCTTCTTTAAAATAGATTTCACCTGCGGATTTAACATTCCCGGAATACCATTGATTTTATTGTAGGCCGTCATAACTGCCTCAGCACCATGCTCTTTGATGCAGCGCCTAAATGGTTCAAGATAAAGCTCATACATATTTCTTGGATCAATAGACGCATTTTTCCAGCCTCTGCCACGTTCTGTGTTATTCGCATAAAAATGTTTCAGCGTTGCCGCAATACGCAAATAGTTAGGGTCATCACCCTGCATACCCTCTATGTATGCTCCTGCCATTGCTCCTGTCAGCACAGGATCCTCTCCATAACCTTCCTCATTTCGTCCCCAGCGCGGATCTCTCTCCAGATCAACAGTCGGTGCCCAACGGCTTAGTCCACCAGCCGGATGACGATGCCACAGTACTCTTGCCTCTGTTCCAGTGACTTCTCCCGCCTTCTTTATAAGCTCTGTATCCCAGCTGGCACTCATGCCAATTGGCTGTGGAAATGAAGTAGTTGGCTCAGGTATATTTCGCCCATTCTGATCATTTCTAGCCTCAACACCGTGAGCAGCCTCACCGCCTACATAACTCATATCAATTCCAAAACGCGGCAGCGCAGGCATAGTTGAAGCCATGCATGTTATCTTTTCTTCCAGTGTCATATTGGCTAAAAGCCAGTCTAATCTCTCTTCAATCGGAAGCTTGGCATTCCAAAATGAATTTTGTCTATCTTTTTCTTCCATGTTTTTACGACTCCCTTTATTGCATTAACTAGCATTTCACTTACTGTCCAAGCAATACCATTTTTACAGGTCCACTTGAATGCCTTCCATTAAGTGATACATCTACAATCAGCTCCAGCCTTCCAGACATAAATGATTCTGTATTTAACTCAAATTCCTTTTCCGCACAAGAAAGATAAAGATTATTTAATGGCATTTCCACTTCTGATACGCCAACTGCTGTGACACCGTCTGGCAAATACAGCTTTATTTTAACCCACTGCTGTTCTCTCATTGTATTTGAGTTGATCACTTTTACTTTAAATTTGCGATTTTCTCCTTTTTTAAAGAAAGCTGATCCCTCATAATCAATCAAAACCTGAAATGCTGTAAATTGATATCTTGCTACATATGGCTGCGCACAAAGCTCATTTAAAGGTGTCTCATACATTCTGCCGCTTAAATTAATATATGGAAGATAGTCATCTATTTTCTTGCAAAACAGTGCTTCTTTTTCACAGCACTCAATTTTCATACCGCCCTCTGCAAATACATCACAAAGATCCTGTCCAAGAAATCCTGGAATATCTCTCAAAATACGCTCTGCAAGCTGAGTTGCTGTTTCTGGCACCCAAATGCCGCCACCTGTTTTATTTATACACATAGTAACAATTTTATCATTCAGCGGATCAGTCCATTTCTTTGGAAGTTTCGATGCGCCATTCATAATACCTAAAAGTGCGCCTAACGTTGCACATGTGCAGTCAGTATCCTCGCCACAATTATTTGCCAAAATAAGACTCTTTCCAAAATCGCCTTCTCCATACAAAAGACCGAGCACAACAAATGCCACATTCTCCGGTGCGTCAAAACCAGCTGCACCCAATTCCATTCCCTCATTATTCTCTGTCGGAATTTCACTAATCGCGATTCCCTGAATGCCAAATGTTCCAGGTGCTGTATTATGAATCAGTTTTCTAGCCTCAATGAAATCAACGCCTGAATGATAGCAGTCAACTGCCTTTCGTATTGTCTGCGCAGTTATACAGTTCTCTGGAAGATATGAAAGACCTATTTCAACAAGCTTCTCTCTATCATTCTCCACAAACGCTGCACTTTGTATTGCTGATGTAAAAATTTCTGCATACATTCCCTCATCAGCATGATCTACAATTGCATCCTCAAATGCATAGCGCGTTGCTATTTCAGGATGTCCCGGTGCAAGACAAGCCCACAGCTCTGAACGAATCCAACAGCCATTGCTGTTCTTATAAGTATTATCTACATCACCACTCAATGGCGGAACTAAACCTGCACGAAGATTTGTTTTCCCGGTTCCATACTCAACCCAGTTTGGAATAACAAAGGACAGCCAATACTCACCGAGAATTGACGCATTTACATTTCTTCCATACCGCTCAACAGCAGCCAGCCACACAATCTGTAAATCTAGGTCATCATTTGCCGGCGGTCCCTGAGTAAGATCCTGTACATAAAAATCTACATTTGGAATCATTCGTTTGCACTCAAACGGTGCTCCAAGCACACCTCCTACATTTTTTCCGGTCCAACATCCAGCCAGCTTATCACGCAGCTCATTTAACTGTAAAATCATTTTTATGTCCTCCTTTTATTATTGATTTTAACTGACTTTTATCTGCATTTTTACAAGTATTCTGCTGTAAGTATATTCCAGAAATCGAATTTATTCAATGTACTATATTTTCATTTTTGTCAAACAAAATTAGCCGCTAGGGCTATCCCAGCGGCTAAAATAATTTAAGCGGAATCATCTTAATCAGTGGTGCAATCACCTGCTCTGGCAAAGCGGCAACCATATCAGTTTTTGTGATACCAGGTGCAACTGCATTCACACGGATATTGCTTGGTCCAAGTTCTCTTGCAAGAGACCATGTCAAACCATTAATCGTCTGAATAAATGAATTCCAATCTTTGATCCCATATTCCTTAATCATATTGAACGTTTACCTTACTTTACCTTATTTTACTTACTTTGTTTCACTTTCTTTTGCCTTACTTCATTTTACTTTAATTTTTATTTTGGATTTTTCATCTTATCACCGACAAACCAATAATCACAAACCTTTCCGCCGCTTGCCAATGTGTATTTTCTATTTAATTTTGCATGCATCAGGGAAGCTGTTATATGGTCAATATCGCACATAACCGGCAATACCTCCAGATAGCCCTCTCTTCTTGCAAATGTATTCAATGGACACTGTGTAAAATAATAGTAGAAGCCATCCTTGTGTTTCTTTTCATCGAAATGGAAATCCCACGAATATTTTTTATACTGCGGATGCTCGTCCAGCCACTTCGCATCTCTTTCCATCATTTTTTGAATTCGTTTTATACCGCTCGCCTTATTGGCATTGATCAAAATGCCCATTACCTTCATGATCGGAGCGGACAGCACATCTTTTGAAATCGCACGCAGATCTTCTACTGAAATTTTTCCATCAGCAGCTTTCCATATTGCCAAGAAGACCAGACATTCATATGTGTTGGACGCCATCGGATTGTCCCTTCCAATATCATCTGAGCGATTTAACATATCTCGATATTCTGCATCTGCTTTTGGAATCAACGCTTTCGTATATGCTTTTCCATAGCGCTTATTTAAGCTCTTTTTGATAAACGGCATAAGCATGTTCCAATATTTGTTGGTATATTCCATCATAATTTTTGTTCTCCTTTCCTATGCGTTCACACATTCTTTATGCTTATTATTATCTATACATATACATATTACTTTCACATATTACTTCCGTACACATTCTGTATACACAAGCGGAATGCGCGCTCCCAACTCTTTTGAAAACCGCACACGCCAACCATGAAATTCCAACCATCGAAGATATTCCTCTGATGTCCATTGATGTTCAAAGCGAATTCCTGCAATTTTCAAAATTCCTGACCAAATGCGGCTGATAACACCCTTCTTATGTCCCACAAAATTCGGTGCAATCAGCAAGCCTCCATCTTTGAGCACACGATCAATTTCTTTCAGCGCCTTTTGCGGTTCTGGCATCACATGGAGCGCATTGGCAATTATGACCACATCAAATGAGTTGTTCTCATACGGCAGACACGTCGCATCTGCCACTTCAAATTTCAGCTGTTTGGGATAGTTTCCCTTTAATGCCTCGCAAATCATCCCTTCTGAGTAATCCGTCGCGATCATTCGCTTCGATACCTGCGCTACATGCTTCGCCAAAAGTCCCGGACCAGTTGCAATTTCCAACACTTCTTTATCCACTACTCGTCTTGAAATGCGCTTATACATATACGCATAATATTTCTGATCCATACGCATTGCCTTCTCATAAATCGGTGCATACAAATCCCATATTTTTTTATTCATATATGATGCTCCTTTCCGTTACCGGTTCTGTTCCATTGGGATATTCGTTCTGCTCAGCTTACGATAAAATAGCGGGGCCTTTTGCTGTCATCTTACAAATTCCTCTCGGTGTAATCCGAAGCTCTGGAATTACTGGAAGTGCCAGAAATGAAAGTGTTACAAATGGATCAATCTGAGAGGCAACACCCATTTGATGCGCTTTTTGAATCATTCGCTGCAATGCTTCATTCACATTTTCAAAGCCAGCATCGCTCATCAAGCCCATAATCGGCAGCGCTAATGTCTCATATACCTTTCCATTTTCCACCACTGTATAACCACCCTGGGTTCGTATAATCTCATTGACTGCAATCGCCATATCCACATCATTATCTCCGATTACAATAATATTGTGCGAGTCATGTGACACGGATGATGCCACCGCGCCATTTCTGATTCCATACCCTTTTGCCACGGCAACGCCGATCTTACCTGTATTGTGATGCCGCTCAACCGCTGCAATTTTTGAATATCCGCCGAATGGTTCAAAGTTTAATGTAGGAGGAAGTGAAATCGTCAAATCGGTCGTCGTGATCTGTCCTGCATGAATTTCAATCACATGCGTCTTTTTCTTTGAAATTGGCAAAAGAAATCGCTCTGCCTTGACTTTATCCAGATGAACGGTATGCTTTAACACGTGGCTGCAAGGACGCACACGAATCGGTGCATCCTCGTTCAATCGTTTTCCTTTATAAAATACGTCTGTCACATTTAAATCTGTCAAATTATCAAGTACCACAAAATCCGCCTGAAATCCCGGTGAAATTGCACCCAAATGCTTTAATCCATAACACTTTGCAGTATTGATCGTTGCCATTTTAATAGCACGAATCGGATCAAGTCCAAGCTTTACCGCCATTTTTACGCTATAGTCAATGTGACCATCTCTTAAAATATCTTCAATATGTTTGTCATCTGTGCAGAAAGAAAAATATTCCGTGTCAATTCCAGTTCGTACAATTCCCTCTACGATATCCTTCAGATTATGTGCCGCACTTCCTTCACGGATGTGGACATGCAGTCCCCTGCGCACCTCCTCCAATGCATATTCAAAGGTTGTCGCTTCATGGTCGGTATCCACGCCAGCCATCTTATACGCGCTCAACTCCTTGTTCGGCAAATACGGTGCATGTCCGTCAATTGTTCTGTTCTCAAAGAGATTCATCTTTACAAACATGCTCTCCTCTGCATGAATAACAGCCGGATCATCCATTACCTCTCCTAAGCCCAACACTCTTGGGTTTCTCACATACGGATACATGTCGTTTGCGGAAAATACACATCCATTGTCATCCACACTCGTCGATGGCACACAAGATGGCATCATTACATAGACGTTTGCCGGTGATTTTTCTGTCTGATTCAAAATGTAATCAATGCCAGCCGCGCCGCTCACATTTGCTGCTTCGTGCGGGTCGACAATAAACGTCGTCGTTCCATGCTTTGCAGCCGTGCAAACGAGTTCATTTGGTGTCACCATCGTGGACTCTAAGTGCAGATGTGCATCAATGTAGCCCGGAGCCAGATACCGACCACCCAGATCAATCTCCTTTTTCCCACGATAGCTTCTCGACACACCGGCAATCAAACCATCTTTGACTGCCACATTTGATTCTACAATTTCACCAGTAAACACGTCCACTAACTTTAAATTCTTTAAAACTAAATCTGCTTTCTGTTTTCCAAGCGTTACATTGGCAAGTTTCTTATACTGAGTATACTCCATAAAATCTCCTTTGCTTTTTTCTAAGCATATCGCCTAAAAAACAGTTTGTCAACGCAATTTGATAGCAGAAATTTCATATAAAGCGAAATTAATCAATTTAAATTTCGTTTTGTTTTTCGTTTTTAGCGAAAACGTAGCAACAAAATATCCACTATGGTCAGATAAAAAATCGTTTTCCCTGATCCTAGTGACTATCAAATACACCACACATTATTCATGCATAAAAACTTGAATCTTAATTCGCAGCCAATTTCCCTTCTTTTCTTTTTCCGTAATTTTTCCAAAAAGAAGCTTTCCTGCATCCATCAAGCGTGCAAATATGATATTATCTTTTTGAGGGATATATCCAATCTTTACTCCATCCATTGTTTTAATAAGAATTGCAAACTCATCATATGGATTATCTGGTTCTCGAAAAAGATTCAATCTGTCACCACTTTTTAAATAAGGCTCCAGTTCATCAATTCCCTCAATATAAGTTGTTCCTGCCACATGAGTATCTAAAAGAAAAATGTCTCTCTCAAACGGCTTTGGAATCAAGGACTCTCCGTTCTTTCCATGAAATAACGCAAGCAGTCCATCTCCCCCTAATTCAATCAAGTTATTCATGCGATTCCCCCATCATTTCCTCAATTTTTATTCTGTAGAATAAAATACGTTCTTCATATTGGCCCAAAATCTCCTCATATTGCTGACGCAGCTGCTCTGTTTTCTCCTCATCCTCCAAAATTTCCTTCATTGTATATGGATATCTTGTTTTTATCTGAGCAATACTTTCCTGTATTTTTTTCAATAAATTCTGTAGACGTCTTTTTTCCTCGTTAAGCTGCTCAATTGTATCACCCGACTGTTTTACAAGTGTTTCGCTTCCAACCATTGCATCGATCATCCTTAATGTTGCCAAATCTCCATTTTTATAGGCTGTTACTGCATGCTCAAACAATTCTCTTTGAGCGTCTGTTCTCTCTGGATTCATATCAGAATGTAGGATTTTAACCAACTTACGATATAGCATTTTCAATTCCTTGCTATCCGATTCTGACAAAGCATCCGATTCCTTCCATTGTAACGCCTCATTCATTTTACTGATTCGTTCATCAAGCTGCTTTTGATATGAGGCAAATTCCTGATCAAGTATTTCTTCTATTGCTACAATACTGACCGGTTCCTGCCGATTTCTTTTTGCCTGAATCAATTCAATTTTTCGTTTCAAACGCAGTGCTGTACACTGCGCTTCATACGCCCGATATTCAATACTTCCAAATTCTAACGTATATTTTGCTTCTATATTCCTGCAAATCACAAATTGAAGTTCGTCGCGTTCCAATAAAAGCATTGACAGTTCGATACGAAGTCTTTCAATTTCGTTTTTTATCTTATCGAACTCTGGAAATATAATTATGTCATCTGCCATTTCTATTTGCTCCATTCCCCACAAAGCCATTCTCTTTCAGTCGATCAGTAGTATTTCGCCTCCTCGATTAAGCTCACATTTCCGTTTTTAATTTCAAACTTGTTTACCGCACAATTTCCCTGATATACACCACTCCAGAAATCCTTTAACTGTTTATGAAGCAAATTCAGAAAAAGTGCTTTGTTCAATGCGCCATGACCAGATATTAGAACTGTTGCATCTGGTTTATTTTCTTCAATTGGAAAAAGTACATTTTCAATAAACGCCTTTGTTCTTGCCAACAATGACTCATATGACTCTGCCCCTTTCTCTGCTACATAATTCTGTGGATCATCAAAGAAAAGTGCAAAGCTTCCTTTACGTTCATCTACTACGGTTCCTTCGTACAGCCCAAAGCCAACCTCAATCAATCGTTCATCTTTCACGATTTCTATATCTCGGTCCCCTTTGATAATGCATGCTGTCTCATAGGCACGCTCCAATGGACTGGAGAAAATATAATCAAACTTTATGTTTTTCAATCCATCTGCCGTTTTTTGTGCAAGTTTTCTTCCATCCTCCGAAAGACTGATATCCGTTTTTCCTTGCATTTTTCCCATCTTATTCCACTCTGTCTCACCATGTCGAACAATGTACAAAATCATAACTATTTTTCCTTCCTATGGTCAGTGGTTCATCTTGTTACGCCAACAAATTTGCAAAGTTTCTCCGTCACGTGATCTCTCCAGTTAGGATTCTGTGTTTCATATTGTATTAATTCCAGCCACTGGCTGTCATTTACAATATTTTCTTCATAACGTGCTTTCTGCCAGTCCGTCTCTTGTGGAATGCAGAAAATATTATGGTCAAAATGGAAATTTTCACCTTCATTAAAACAACAAATCTGGATTGGCTTTTCATGGAAAAATAAATTTCCATACCATTCCGTTAAAATGCCCTGATCATATACGGCAATGCCTCTTCCATCTCTCATACTGATATTGTAACGCAGAATAGTCTTTTCACAGTCTCTATTGTGATTAAGCTTCATGCAGTCCAGCCAAAATCCCCCTTCATTATCGTGCGAATAGTTATACTGAAAAACTGTCGTACCCGCAGTTCCCCAGTCTGTATCAAACGCAGTTCCATCATTTTCAAACATTCTGGTTCGTGCCACTTCATTTCGCTGAATAAGCGCATCCCGTGTCGCGCAAACCCAGATACCAGCTATCAGCTGGGTATCTTCAAGTGTACCAAGTGCTCCTGCATCAAAACAAACATTACTATCAATCAGCGGTGATATGCAATTTGCCACAATAACTCCATCTGATCCAGTTCGTTCAATCCTATTTCCACGCACAACTACATGTGTATGATGAATATCATTTATAAAATCTTCCTGCTGATTTACACGTATACCACTTGTTCTAACATCGTGAATGTAGTTATTACTAATAACGATGTCATGAAGATGATCTTGAGCTGATGTACGACCTGGAAAGGTAACATACACAGCCCCATTCCAATACATGCTCTGGTATACTGGCATTGACCGTCGATTTTCACCGTCTACCTCAAAGATTTCGCAATCAGAAATTTCGATTCCTGCTGTAATTCCCTCTGACTTTGCACTAATGCAAATTCCCTGACGCACACATCTTTCGCTGCTATGATTACAAATACGAAGTCCCTTTACTTTCCAATAGCTCACTCCATCCAGTAATATCGCTGCATATGCACCATTTCCATCAATTAACGGTGCTTCTCCATCCCCATATGTTCCAATCTGTGCAAATTGAAAACGATCTCCATCCCCGTGTGGGCAAAGCATTCCTTTCCACTCACAACCACATTTTAAAAGCAACTTATCTCCAGCCCCAAATAAAATCTGATTCGCAGCTTCAAGACTTTTCAGCGCTGCATCCGGCGTAATTCCACTGTTTTCATCATTTCCATTCACAGCATCCAGATAAAATATTCTTCCCATATTTCTTCTCCTCTTTCTTTTCTCTGCTTTCGCAGTATGTTTGAATTTTTTTGTACGGTTTCGGCATTCAATGTCTTACCATCTATCTGCAATACTTTTACTCCCTGTACATCATCAAGTGCACCCATTGAAACATATCCAATTGCATTTTTCTCTTGTGCAACCGTCTCAAGTACCAAGCTTGCCGAGTCTGCAGTTTCAGCATCTGTTCTTGTTAAATCTGATGCACCAGTTTCTTTATTTTTTTCATCAAAGTCTATAAGCTGCGAAAACGTGCTTCGTGTACCTGATCCATCCTCTCTTGTAATTACCATTACATTTCCTAATTTATCAAGACCAGATATCTGCTCTTTTAATATGCTTTCATGTGTTCCAACTGAACGGCAGCCACAGATTGCTGTCAAAACTATGATACTTCATGTTCTATCAACGATCTCTGTATTTGCAATCTTCAAGATGATCATTTACCATCCCTATGGATTGTAAGAATGAATAGGTAATCACAGGGCCTACAAAAGCAATTCCTTTTTTCTTCATGTCAAGAGCCATCTTACGAGACACATCTGAAACTGTCGGTATCTGCTCTACCGTCTTCCAATGACCATCTATGACATTATTCTCAGTAAAATGCCACAAGTACGCGTCAAATGATCCGTATTGAGCTTGAATTTTTTTTACTGCCTGTGCATTCTTGCGCACACTGAATATCTTACTGCGATTGCGTATGATTCCTGAATCCAGCATAAGATTCTCAAGTTCTTCATCTGTCATTTCACTGCATGCATCGATTTGAAAATCATGGAATGCAGCGCGATAATTTGCTCTCTTATGCAAAATTGTTTTCCACGACAAACCTACACTTGCTCCTTCAAGACAAAGCATCTCAAACTGAGAATTGTCATCATGATTTACTTTGCACCACTCATTGTCGTGATATTCCTCCAATATCGGATCGCCCTCATACCACGCGCGATATCTATTTTTTTCTCTTTCCATATATACTACTATATGTCCTCTCTCATTATTTGCTATTATAGCTATTATGAAACAGCTACTATACAGACATCAAAGCATCAACCTGATTTTCTCTATTAATGCCTGATCCGCTGGAAGCCAATCCACACTATCAAGAGCTTCCTTCGTCAGCCACCTTGCCGCTTCGTGCTCTTTTAACTCAAGTTTGCCGCTTACGATTTCACACCAAAAGCAATCCATTGACAAATGGAAATTCGGATAATCGTATTCAATCGTATCAATGCGTTCCTTCACTAATATCTCAGTATCGAGTTCTTCCTGTATTTCTCTTTTTAATGCTGCCTCTGGTGTTTCCCCAGTTTCTATCTTTCCACCAGGGAATTCCCATCCATCTTTCCATTCACCGTAACCGCGCTGCGTGGCAAATATCTTTCCATTCTGGCGAATGACGGCTGCTACTACTCGTATTGTCTTCATATCTTTTGTTTGCATTTCCTTTCTTCATGATTCAATAAATTACTTTAACAAATCCGATAAGCTGTATTCCCCTTTAGGAACATTTGCGGTTCTTCGATATTCTTTTATTGCATTTATCAAAACCTGCTGATTGCTAAAATAGTCCTTCACAAAATCATATGACTTTACATCATGCATACGAAGATCAGTTTTACAAAAGTCACTCGGTTTCTTGCCAGAACGTTTAAAAGCATCATATTTACCTTCACTATGAATAATCAGCATTTCTATTTCTGGAGCTGTAATTACATTTATCACGTCTACTTTGTGTGCATAAGCTTTGCTCAGACGAAAATCTTCTCTACGCGAGTCCAAAATTCGTATAATAGAAATCTGATTATTAAAGCTTTTACGTAAATATCTCTCTTCAAAATTTTTAGCACTTCTACATCGAATAACACTCTCTTCGAGCATTTCTTCGCGTGTAAAAACCAAAAGTCCATTATCAACTAGTATATCAATAATTGCTGCCTCTGCCGATCCTTCACATATACACGCTTTATATTTTGCTAATTTCATTCTGCCACCTCCTTAATCAATTGAAGTAGCCAAACTTTTTTTCAAACGTATATATGCCTCATACGTAGGCGTCGTTCCCTCAAGGAAACCACTTTGATAAGCGTCACTTCTTTTAATATCATTACGAGTCAAAATATAACTTAAATTCTCTACTGTAATTCCATTACGATTCCTTACAATGTATATTCCGTCATTTCGGTCATACTCATCTAACAACTCTGGATAATGTGTTGTAAAAATCAAGATCCCCCCATTTTGGTTAAAGCGGCTGTCCATAAAGAAACGAACCAAAGTCGTCACTATTTCTTTATTGAAATGATTTTCAATCTCATCCACCAGAAGATATCCACCTGATTGAAGTACTTCTTTTACCATTGAAAATGTGATAATACCTTTAATTGTACCTGAGGATAAATATTGTTCAAGATCCACTGCATTATTTAAAATAATTTCTTCTTCATTTTTAAACTTCAAATGAATAAAAGTTTTTCCCTCTACTTGCTCAAAACATAGTTTCTCAATTGTAGGATCAAGAAAAGCAATCACTTCTAGCGGAATATCCTCCGTAAATGGTAGTACATTTATATTCGTATAAGAAAGTAAACTGAATACTTCTACTGTATCATTTACCTTTTTGTTATGTGCAATAATAAAACTAACATCATCTGGTAGATATATCTCATCCTGATTTCGGATTGCTGTTGGTTTCATCCCTGCAAAGTCTGTCAAATATTTCTTTGATCTAACGCTAGCAATTGGCTTTTCCCATAATTTTTCAGATAAAATCGAATACATATATTCTCCTGTCTTCGATTTCTTTGCAGTAATTTCAGTCTCAAGACAGCAAACATACTTACGTTTATCATAAAAGCATGTGCAAATTGTAGCTTTTTTTGCTCCTCCTAGGATGCTCTTAGTTTCCGCATGATTGATAGGCTCATTTTTTATAATGCTTAATGCTAAGTTGACCACTTTAAGCACAGATGTTTTTCCAGATGCATTAATACCAATAAAGGCACATGCTGAATGAAGATAATAATTTTCAATCATATTATATAAATTATTTTTATCATCCTCACTCACACGCTGCTGTGCATAAAAACAAATATCCAGATCTTCCTTAAACAATGGAAGTCCCTCTGCTGTAATACGAAGTATTTTCATTCACCTGCTCCTCCTTTTAAAAACGGTTTTCTCGTTTTTATTACTATGTGATATTATTATATCTCTCAGTAATAAAAATATCAACGTATTTTACGTTTTTATTTTCTTCAAAATATTATTTACTTACTATAAACCATTTTGTTATGCAAATGAAACTTTTCATAACTGGGCATTTAGTTTATAAGCAGCTGATGACATAAAAACTTTTTTACATCACCAGTGACTTCCTATCGTTCCATTAATTTTCTGCTAATCTCTCTTACTGATCCTAATTGTTTTTCAAACATTATGTCCCATAATTCCAAACATTTATCAGCAATTTTCTTTCCTGAAATTGTTGAATTTGTAGTTTCATCATATAAAGATATAATTAACTTTGAAACATTCCTCTCTATTCCCCATTGCCTTTGTAATTCTTCAGGTTTTATCTGTAAAATATTTTCACATAATTCCAAAATAATATCAGCGTAGTCAATTAACGAGATCGCATTTTTCTCCAAATACCGTATAAACGCATTTATTTGCCTTCTACCTGCTTTGCTTTCGTAAACGCTCAATAGTGGATGCGTAGACAGAGGTCTCATTTTTTTAGATAAT